>JBQCFO010000609.1:0-3624 GCA_051959055.1 Ginsengibacter sp.
AAGCTTCAAAAATAAATGGCGTACTTCCCGGCCGACTGGCTGCCCTTGAATCTATTATTAAAAAAATGCCAACAAGACAAAGATCTGAACTTCCGCCAAATGCACCTATTTTTGAAAAAGATGATGCAGTGGGAAAATTAATTGAAGAAATCCTTTCAAAATATCCGCAACATAAAAGAGTATTATTCTTAAAAGCAAAATATGACAACAATGAAACGCTTGCTGCTGCTGATGTTAGCGAGTTGAAAAAATTTAAACAACATTTGAAATGAATTTGAACCAAGAAAAATAAGAATTAGAGATATTTGTTCTGTTACTTCAGTTTTAGTTAGGTTTTAATCGGGCAGTTGGTCGCATTTTCTAAAAAGAATTTGTTTAATTTGTAAAAAATAAAAGAACCGCTATGTCAATGCTTGATTATCTAATAATAGACCAGGAATTTGAAGATGAAGTCCATATTTTAACAATTGTTAGCAGCTACCAAAACCCGGCAAATTTAAGATTCTAAATGTTTCAACTTCTTATAAAAAAACTTGGCTATGGCGTGTTGGTACTCGCTGGCGTAGTAGTTGTTGTCTTCTTTATTTTCCAGGCATTTGGCGATCCGGCACGAATGGTTTTGGGCCAGACAGGCGATAAACAAACGATGGATAATATTCGAAAAGAGCTGTATCTCGATCAGCCAAAATGGAAACAATTTGTTTTTTATATGAATGATATTTCGCCTGTCGCTATTCATTCTAATGAAGAAATAAAACAAAAAGGCCTGCAGGGTTTTTTTGTTGGCATTTGTGGAAATGAAAATATTGGTATCAAAGTTCCTTATCTCAGAAGAAGTTATCAAACAAAAAAACCAGTGACCGAGGTGTTGATGGAAGCATTGCCTGGTACCATTTTGCTGGCATGCGCCGCGATGTTTTTTGCTGTTATTTTCGGAATATTCCTCGGCATTGTTGCTGCAGTAAAACAGAATACATGGCTGGATACCACCTCTGTTTTTGCAAGTGTGATTGGCATATCTGCACCTTCTTTTTTTATGGCAATTGTGATTGCATATATCTTTGGCCTGGTGTTGCATCAGTACACTGGACTTCCACTCACGGGAAGCTGGTTTAATATTGACGAGGTTACCGGAAAAAAATATCTGACTTTACAGAATTTAATTTTGCCGGCTCTCACACTTGGCATCAGGCCGTTATCCATCATCACTCAACTTACCAGGAGTTCGATGCTGGATACACTGAACCAGGATTATATCAGAACGGCTTATGCAAAAGGATTGGGCAAAAGAAAAGTAGTACTGCATCACGCTTTGCGAAATGCAATAAACCCTGTACTTACGGCCATTACAGGCTGGTTTGCAGAACTATTGGCCGGCGCTTTTTTTGTTGAATATATTTTTGGATGGAAAGGAATTGGAAAAGTAACCGTAGATGCTTTGGAAAAATTAGATTACCCTGTTGTAATGGGTTCGGTTCTCTTCGCCGCAACGATTTTTGTTTTGATCAATATATTGGCAGATGTACTTTATGGCATTATCGATCCGAGGGTGAAAATGAAGTGATCATTTCAGTGAAAAGTTTGTTTTCACAATGCTTCTACCAAATCAACTTTCCACATCCGTTATCCGAAATCAAAAAATCAGAAATCATACACAAGAAATCAGACATCATAAATCAGACATCAAAAAATCAGACATCACAAATCAACCACTGCTTCTTCCCCATACATCTGTCCCTTGTATTTTAACGAAGGCGAAGGAATGAATTTTCCTAAGCCAAGCCGCTCCCATTTCTCATCTACAGAAGAAATTGTTTTATCATCAGCGATAATGATGTTTGGCCAATCGCGGTAAAAATCGTCAAATTGCTTTGTTTTTAAAGTACCGTCAAATCCAATACAGGCCAGATATTTATTAGAATCGGTAAGATGCTTCTTTGCTATGAAATGATCGCGCTTTGGATCAAGGTTATTGCAAAAGCGCCAGAGTGCAACGGGCAGATCATTTGGATCAACCGTATGCTCTACGTATAAAATCATTTTAATTCCTTCAGTAATTCTCATTTCACAAATGGCTGCATGTAATTTTCTCAAATGATCTTTTTTATTTTTTTCGACGGCGATAATCAAACAAGGAATTTCTTTTTCGATTAAAGAAGAATTGATTGATTTTATTTCCGGGAAAATATTTTTCAATTCATCAGAAGAACTTGCATGATAACGGGGAGGCATAGACGAAAATTGCTCGTCTTTCTCTTCGTCAAATTTAAAAGTGCCGTCAATGCACATTTTACCGCCAAAACCCATTTTGCTGCAACTGTGATCCAGCACATCCATCGGCCCTTGTGAAAAATAAATATCAGTAGAAGGATTCAGATTTTTAAAAACGTCTTTTGCCAAACGGGCATAGTCTGAAAGTTTAAATGTTTCAGATTTTGATGCGGTAACAACCAATATTTTATTAAACATCATTTGCCCCGCGCCCCACATAGCATTCATTACTTTCTGGGCTTGCCCTGGATAATCTTTTTCAATTTTTGCAATCACGAGGTTATGAAATACTCCTTCCACCGGCATTTCCATATCCATAATTTCGGGAACCAAAGTCATTTTTATTGGTGCTAAAAATATCCGCTCTGTTGCTTTTCCGAGCCATGCATCTTCCTGCGGGGGAATGCCGACAATGGTAGCAGGATAAACGGGATTTTTTTTATGTGTTATCGCAGTGATGTGAAATTTAGGATACCAATCGGGCAAAGAATAATAGCCGGTATGATCGCCAAACGGCCCTTCCCAAATCAGTTCATCATTTGGATCAACATATCCTTCAATAATGAAATCTGCATCAGCGGGAACCTCTACATCAGGCTGAGAAATACACTTTACCAACTCTACTTTTTTCTTTCGTAAAAAACCTGCAAGCATATATTCATCCACGTTTTCAGGCAATGGCGCGGTAGCGGCATAAGCATAAACCGGATCGCCTCCCAGTGCAACGGCAACCGGCATACGGCGGTTTAATTTTTTATATTCATTAAAATGTTTGGCAGAGACTTTATGTTTGTGCCAATGCATTCCGGTGAGTTTTGGGCCAAAGACTTGCATGCGGTACATGCCTACATTTCGTGTTTGATTATTCGGATCTTTTGTATGAATAACAGGAAGCGTTACAAACGGGCCTCCATCTTTTGGCCAGCAGGTTATTACCGGAAGACTGGTGATATCAGGTTCTTTCATGATCACCTCCTGGCACGCTCCCCTGCCATTCAAAACCTTCGGCATCCAGCTGGCAAACTGGCTGAGTTTGGGAAGCAATTTTAATTTATCAAGAATATTTTCTTTTGGAGAAGAAAGTAACCGGAACAAGCTTTCTATTTCTTTTGCCGTATCATTCAAGTCATTTACACCAAGTGCAAGACACATTCTCTTTTCACTTCCGTAAGCATTCATCAACACAGGAAAATCATAACCGGTGTTTTCAAAAAGCAACGCCTTACCTCCATCTTTGCTTTTACTAATCCGATCCGTAATTTCAGCCATCTCCAATTTCGGATCTACATATTCTTTAATCCGCACCAGTTCATTTTCTTTTTCAAGAACATTAATAAATTCCTGCAAATTTTT
>JBQCFO010000610.1:0-14267 GCA_051959055.1 Ginsengibacter sp.
AGAATTTGGCGATTTTGTCATCAACAATTTTGTAGAAGAATATATTGCCGGTCGTACACCAAATCCCTGTGTTTTGTGCAATACGCATATTAAATGGCGCGCGCTGTCAAAAAGAGCCGATGCCCTTGGCTGCGATTTCATAGCTACGGGCCATTATGCACAAATTCATCAGCATACAAATGGAAGATATTTTGTAAGAAAGGGAATCGACGATACAAAAGACCAAAGCTATGTGCTGTGGGGATTACAGCAGGATTTATTGAGCCGTACTTTATTGCCGCTGGGCACTTACCGCAAAACAGAAATCAGGCAAATGGCCATTGATTTTGGCTATCCCGAACTGGCAAAAAAGAATGAAAGCTATGAAATTTGTTTCGTGCCCGATAATGATTATCGCGGCTTTTTGAAAAGAAAAGTTGAAGGTCTGGAAGAAAGAGTTTCGGGTGGTTTTTTCATTGACAAAACCGGGAAGATTTTAGGACCGCATAAAGGCTACCCTTTTTATACCGTTGGGCAAAGAAAAGGCCTGGATATTGCTTTAGGGAAACCCGCTTTTGTAACTCAAATTATTCCTGAAACAAACACCATTGTACTTGGTGATGAAGAAGATTTAAAAGGAAGTGAAATGACCGTTAAAGGAATCAACTGGATAAAATATGATGGCGTTTCTGACGGCATGGAAGCCCTCACAAAAATCAGGTATAAAGATAAAGGCGCACTTTCCAATTTGTTCACATACGAAAACGGAGTAAAAGTCCGTTTTTATGAAAATGTAAAAGGAATTGCACCAGGACAAAGCGCCGTTTTTTACGAAGGCGATGATGTGATAGGCGGAGGAATTATTCAGAGAAAGGCGGTGGTTGAAGGTTGAAGGTTCGAGGTTGAAAGTTGAAAGTTGAAAGTTGAAAGATGTTTAGATCGTTTAGAAAGTTTAGATCGTTTAGATTTTGGCACTCCTTTTTAAAAACATTTTTAGGTTTTGTATGATAAAATATTTTATCGCTTCGTGCTCTATGCTTCTGATGCTTGCATCGTGTAAAAAAGAAAACGCAAATTTTACTTCCGAATCTATCAACGATTATTTCCCTTTACAGGTGGGGAAATACATTACTTATGATCTTGACTCAACGGTTTTTACAAATTTTGGGCAAAACATTAGTGTAAATCATTACCAGGCGCAATACAGAGTTGATTCAAAAAGTACAGACAATTCAGGAAGGCCTTCATACACAATCAGCCGCTATTTGCGCCAGGATTCTACACAATCCTGGACAATTGATAATGTGTTTACTGCAGTCGTGGATTCCAAATCTGTTGAGTTTATAGAGGATAATTTGCGGTTTATCAAATTAATGTTACCCATAAAAGAAGGTTTTTCCTGGAAAGGAAATAGCTATTTGCCGGATAATCCGTATCCTTCGTATAACTGGTCAAGCAATGATTTCATGTCTGACTGGGATTATACTTATGACAGTGTCGGAGCCCCACTTACCATCAATTCAATTAAAATTGATACTACTGTAAAAGTATTGGAAACCGACGAAAAAGTCGGCGATCCGGTGTCACAGCCAGATGGATATGCAGATAGAACTTATTCCGTAGAAAAATACGGGAAAGGCATCGGATTAATCTATCGTGAATTTTTACATTGGGAATATCAGCCCATTTCCTCTCAATCACCTGGATATATCGGATTTGGCATAAAAATGAGTATCATAGATCATAATTAAGAGTCCTATATGTTTTGAATGTTTAAAAAACGAATTGTATGTATTTTCCGGTGAGAAAAACTGTCTTTTTTTGTATAATAGCAATTTGTTTTTTCCAGGATGTTTCTGCGCAGTTTACAAAGTACATTGTACAATTTACAGATAAGGCGGGCACACCATTTTCTATTAACAATCCTTCACAATTTTTATCAGCAAAAGCAATTGCAAGAAGAGCTAAACAACATATTGCCATCGACGAAACCGATCTTCCTGTTGTGCCCAGTTATATTGATAGCGTTCGTTTGGCAGGAAATATTATTGTGCTTGATCAATCCAAATGGCTGAACCAGGTTTGCATTGAAACTACCGATTCTGCTGCCCTTCAGAAGATCAACCGTTTTTCTTTTGTAATAAAAACACAGCCGGTGAAGCGAATCGAAAAACGCCCGGGCGGAAGAGATAATTTTATTGCAAGAGATAAATTTAATGAACAAATAAGTACGATAAATTCAGTAATGACACCACCTGTTGCGGGAGATTATTATTCTTATGGAAATTCTTATCGCCAGATTCATATTCATAACGGAGAATATTTGCACAATAAAGGATTTCATGGTGAAGGAATGCTGATTGCCATCATTGACGCCGGTTTTTATCATTATAAAACATTACCTGCTTTTGATAGTGTTAATATTAAAAACCAGGTAATTGATACACACGATTTTGTTGCCAATGAAAGCAGCATAAATGAAGATAATGAGCATGGAATGATGTGTTTTTCGATCATTGCTGCCAATCTTCCCGGGCAGTTAGTGGGTACTTCTCCTAATGCAAATTTTTTACTTTACCGCTCCGAAGATGTTTTCTCAGAATCTCCTGTCGAGGAACAATACTGGATAGCGGCGGCTGAGCGTGCTGACAGTGCGGGTGCTGATGTAATTTCCACTTCACTTGGTTACAATACATTTGATAATCCGGTTTTTAATTACACGTATGCCGATATGAATGGGCGCACAACTCCCATTGCAAAAGCCGCAACGATGGCTGCCCGGAAAGGAATGATCGTATTGGCCGCGGCTGGTAATGAAGGAAGTAACAGCTGGCATTTCATAACAACTCCTGCAGATGCAGACAGTATTCTTGCTGTCGGGGCGGTGAATATTTCAGGTACACCGGCAGCTTTTAGCAGCTACGGGCCTTCAAGTGATGGAAGAGTGAAGCCGGATGTGGCTTCTGTGGGTTCGGCTACTGCAATTTCAGATACTTCCGGAATTGTTGTTTTTGGAAATGGTACTTCTTTTGCAACGCCAAATCTGGCCGGACTGGTTACCTGTTTGTGGCAGGCCTTTCCTGAATTTACCAATATGGAAATCATAAAATCTGTTGAAAAAAGTAGCAGTATTTTTAATTCACCAGACAATCGTATCGGTTATGGAATTCCTGATTTTCAAAAGGCATATAACGATCTTTTACAACAAAGAGTTTTAAAAAATGCAACTACAATTTTGGGAACGCAATTCATAAAAATTTATCCCAATCCCTTTAAAAATAATTTCAGCGTTCTGATAAAACCACAAAATACTTCTACCGGAATTTTTAAGCTTTTCGATGCTGGCGGCAGATTATATTTCACCCGCGAAGTTGTCTTGCAACAGGATGTGATTCAGTTGATTAATTTTGACATGTTGCAAACACTGCAAAAAGGAATGTATATTTTAAAATTCAGTGACGGAAAAAGTAAGCAGAGTTATAAATTAATGGTACAATAAAACCAACGCTTCATCTTACAATCTTTTGTTTTTATCCCATTCATTTTGTTTTTAAAGACCACATTTTGTAGTCTGCGAAATGATGTTTTTTTGACAAAATACTGAAGCAATTCATTTATTTTACAACTTCAATAGAAGTGATATTTAAAGTGTTCTGGATTTGCCTTTACTGTGAGCGTAATTGAAAATTTGGCAAATGGGAGAACGACTTTTTGTATTCTAATCATTTTTAAACTTCAATAATTTTATTTTATGCAAAACAAAAATGAATGGTCCGATGAAACAATGGAATTAGATGAACCCATTACTTTGATAAAAACAACTACTGAAAAATCCATCAAGGCAGAAAAATGTTGTTCTGAATGCAATTGCACTGGTTACGAACAGGATCATGATAATATCTGTAAGTGCGGGCATAGTTCTGAAAAACATACCTGTTGAAATGTAGCGTATAAATGTATTAATGAACCGGAATCTTAGCCGGGATTTGCACTTATTTGAAAATGCAAAAACGAGTTATTTGTTTGTTTACTGTACTTCGTTTGTCTAAGAAAAAAATGAATCAGTAAACGAAGAAATATCGCGAATTTCATTCCTAGAAAATACGCAATTTTTAAGAAAACTTAACCGGCTGCTTTTTTAAACAATGCGGCAAACAATGTATCCGCTTGCATTTCATACCCTTTCAGGTATTCATACTTTATCAATTGCAGATTCAGATTTTCCTGAAAAAATGCTACATTTTCTTCATTCTCTTTTTTAAAAACCGAACAGGTGATATAAAGCAAACAACCATTTTCGTTCAAATATTCAATTGCATTCGAAACAATTTTTTGTTGTAAAATTGAATATTCCTCAATCTCTTTTTTTGAAAAAAAATGCATTTGTTCGGGTATTCTTGCCCAGGTACCGGAACCCGAGCAGGGAACGTCAGCAATGATGAAATCAAAATCCGGCCTGCCTTTAATCCCTTCCAAAGGAGAGGAGACAGAAAGATCCGCAACAAAAGAGTAATATTTTTTAATACCCGCTTTTTTAAACCGCTTCTTTAAATTCTCTAAAATACTTTTTCGGGTATCACTTACCGTTAGTTCAGCATTTTTTAATAAATCAAAAGCTAAAATAGATTTTCCACCACTTGCGGCACAACAATCCCAAAGTGAAATATCTGATGTCGGATGTTTGATGTACTCTTGAAGGAGAGTGAGCGTTTGTTGTGAATTATAATCCTGGATTACTACTTCTTTATCAATATTCAGTATTTCGCTTACTTTTTCATTATTGGAAAAAACCAAAGAACTTTCATTATTTTTTTCAAATGAAATTTTCGCAGATTTTAATTTTTCAAAAACCACATTTTTATATCCGGGCCTTATCCTGATAAATAATTTTGGCTGAATTAAAAATGATAAAGAAAATTTATGGCGGTCTATTTCATCGCTTAATTCGTCAGTAAAAGGAAACAGTTTTTCTTCAGAAAAAAAACCTTTTACCAATTCTATTTTTGAAGAAATATCCAGATCTATTTGATCATTCCACTCAGGTTTTAATTTCTCAAGAAGAGCTGAAGGTTTTCGTTCAATAAGAAAGGTTGCTAACAATAATTTTTCATGGATAGAAATTTCAGAACTAACGGCAAAGGCTATACGAAAATAATCATAGCAAAGCGAAGTAATTTGTTTCCTGTCTTTAGAGCCGTGTTTTTTATTTGCAGAAAAATACTTTTTTAAATAAAGATGAAAAGGTTCTGTGCCATTGTATTTTTCGAGAATCGCAATTGCATAATTGAGATAGCGGTGAAAATGAGTTCCATTATTATTGGAAGATAGTTCACCGCTTTTCATAAAAAGTATTTCTTCTTTACAGTTTAGAGCTCAAGAAGCGCTTTAACAGGATCTTTCCCAAACAAAAGCTGCTCAGGGCTTTCGAGCATTTGTTTTACCCTCACTAAAAAGCTTACCGATTCACGTCCATCTATCAGGCGGTGATCATAGCTAAGTGCGATATACATCATTGGTCTTATCACCACCTGTCCTTTTATAGCCACAGGTCTTTCCACAATATTATGCATACCGAGTATGGCGCTTTGAGGAATATTAATAATTGGCGTGCTCATTAACGAACCAAAAACTCCCCCATTGGTAATGGTAAAAGTTCCACCAGTCATTTCTTCAATAGTTAATTTGCTGTCTCTTGCTTTTGCTGCAAGCTGAGCTACTTCTTTTTCAATCTCTGCCATGCTCAGGCTTTCTGCATTTCTGATAACCGGCACTACCAGCCCTTTGGGCGAAGAAACCGCGATTGAAATGTCGCAATATTCATGGTAAATAATATTTTCTCCATCAATTTGGGCATTTACAGTAGGCCATTCCTGCAAAGCAAAGCACACTGCTTTGGTAAAAAAACTCATGAATCCAAGATTCACTTCATGTGTTTTTTTAAAAGTTTCCTTATACTTTGCTCTCAGCTCCATAATCGCACGCATGTCCACGTCATAAAAAGTGGTAAGCATCGCGGTACTATTTTTTGCTTCTACCAACCGGCGGCTAATGGTGCGCCGGAGATTACTCATTTTCTGGCTCTTTTCTTCCCTGCTGAAAAGTTCTTTTCCAATCGCTCTTCCGGGGTTTGCAAGTGCATCCAGCACGTCATGTTTCATTATTTTCCCATGAGAACCGGTAGGAGTAACCTTTGAAACATCAATCTTTTTATCGGCCAGGATTGCCGCTGCTACAGGCGTAGCTTTTATATCTTCTTTTTTGCGGGGTTGATTTTCTTCCGGCGTAATCACTTTCGGTTCTTTCACATCTGGTGCTTCCTGTTTTGCTTGTGGCTTGGAAGCCTCAGCTTTTTTTTCTTCTTTTGGAGTTTCTTCTTTCGCAGGTGCTTTGCCAGCAGGCTTTTCAGCAGTATCATCAATCGTGCACACCACATCGCCGATTTGTAGCGTATCATCTTCTTTGGCAATCGTATGTAAGATTCCCGCTTTCTCTGCATTGATCTCAAAAGTGGCTTTTTCGCTTTCCAACTCAGCGATCACCTCATCTCTGTCAACCCATTCGCCATCTTTTTTAATCCATTTTGTAAGCGTTACCTCACTGATACTTTCGCCAACCGGCGGCACTTTTATTTCTACTGACATGAATTTTTTTTAAGAGCTACAAACCTACGGTAAATTGAGAAATGAACAAAAACCAATGGGAATGAAAGGGATTATTATTTTCAATTCTTCATTAAAGTAGTGGGAAGAAAAAAACATAAAGTAATAAGATGGGTTCTATTTAGTAACCAGGATTATTACTAAGGTTAATAAGGTTTCAGTAATTTAAATTTCAGATAATACACTAAGCAACTTTATTGCTTTAATAATTCTGAAAAATAAAATCTCTAATACAATCCTATCAGCTTATTTTCCACACAACATGGAAGAACTATATTAAAAAAAATGAAAGCAGGTAAATCTCTAGTCGTTTACTCCCGGGACGAATGCATGTTCTTCTCAGCAAACGAACTAATACCTTCAATTCTTATTTTTCTTTCTTTTAAAATAAAATCAGCGTAATACGATAATCCCCTTAATCTGTGAACGGAATCAGCGATTTTAGATAGAAAACGCCGTATCCAAAATTTCCTTCTGTTCTTCAGCATGTACTTTCGAGAATCCGGTTGCAGTAGCCGCGCTTGGTTGACGGCTGATCACTCCAAAATTTATCGTGGTCAGATTCATTCTCAGGAATGAAGCAGCACCCATATTAAGCGGCTCTTCCTGTACCCAATACCAGATGGCTTTTTTGTATTTTTTGTATAAAATGTCTAATTGATTAATGGGCAGCGGATACAATTGCTCCAGTCGGATTATTGCCACATCTTTACGGCTTTCTTTTTCTCTTTTTTCATGCAAATCAAAATATATTTTGCCAGAGCAAAGCAATACTTTGCTGATATTCGCCGAATCTGAAACCTCTTCATCATCCATTACTTCTTTAAAGCCACTGGTTGTAAACTCTTCTATTTTGCTATAACTGCCAGCATGACGAAGGTTTGCCTTCGGTGAAAAATTAATCAATGGTTTTCTGAAGGGCCATGCAAGTTGCCTTCTCAAAGCATGGAAAAAATTGGCAGCAGTCGTAATATTGGTCACCACCATATTTAATTCCGCACACATTTGTAAAAAGCGTTCCATTCTCCCGCTGCTGTGTTCCGGACCCTGGCCTTCATAGCCATGTGGTAACAACAAAACAATACCATTCATCCGGTGCCATTTTTGTTCTGAACAGGAAATAAATTGATCAGTTATGGTTTGTGCCCCATTAGCAAAATCGCCAAATTGCGCTTCCCACAGAACCAGGTTGTTTGGATTGGCCATTGCATATCCATATTCAAAACCTAGAACAGCATATTCGCTCAATAATGAATTCCATATTCTTAACAGGCCTTGCTTATCAGAAATACGACTCAAACGATTGTAAAATTCATCTGTTTTTTCATCTCTCACCACCGCATGCCGGTGACTGAAAGTACCACGGCGTACATCCTGCCCGCTCATCCTTACGTCTTTACCCTCGTTTATAATACTTGCATAAGCAAGCAATTCACCGGTTGCCCAGTCAAATTTCCCTTCCTTTTCATACAAATCAATTTTATCCTGAAGAATTTTTTTAATTTTTTTCAAAGGAGTAAAGTCATCAGGCAACGTCATAATTGCATGAAACAATTTTTCAATTTCCGCTTTTGGAACTGCTGTAACCGGAGAATGATTAAAATCTTCGGGAGTTGCTTTTCTAAGGCTTTGCCACCACAATTCCGGCTTTTGATAACTATAAGGAAGGGGGTTTTGTTTAAGTTCGTCAAGCCGGGCCTGTAAATCACTCCAGTATTTTTGTTCCATCTCTTTTGCCAGGCCAGCTGTTTTTTCATCACCATGCTTCATCAACCACCTCACATATACTTCGCGGGGATTCGCTTGTTTATCAATAAGTGCATATAAACCGGGCTGCGTAAATTTTGGATCATCGCCTTCATTGTGGCCATGGCGGCGATAACATACCATGTCAATAAAAATATCTGAATTGAATTTCTGCCGATAGAGCATGGCGATTTGCGAAACTTTTACAACTGCTTCGGCATCATCTCCATTTACATGAAATACAGGCGCCTGAATTGTTCCAGCCACTGAAGTACAATAATCGGAAGTGCGTGCATCATCAAAATCGGTGGTAAAACCTATTTGATTGTTGATTACAAAATGCAAGGTTCCACCAGTGCAAAATCCGCGAAGGCCACTCATTTGCAATACTTCATAAATAATTCCCTGTCCGGCAATTGATGAATCACCGTGTAAAAGAATGGGAAGAATTTTATCATAATCACTGTTGTAAATAACATCAGCTTTGCTTCGTGAAAAACCTAACACCACTGGATCTACCGCTTCAAGGTGGGATGGATTCGGGCTCATTTTTAAATGAACCAGTTTGCCGGCAGCAGTTTCTACATCACTACTGAAACCTTTGTGATATTTCACATCACCGCTCCCCATGGTAGAATCTACCGGAGTGTTGCCTTCAAATTCTGTAAAAATCTGTTCGTAAGTTTTGCCCAAAATATTTGCAAGAACATTCAATCTTCCACGATGCGCCATGCCGATTACTACTTCCTGCACTTCATTTTCTGCGGCTACATTAATAATCGCATCTAAAGCAGCAATCGTACTTTCGCCTCCTTCCAATGAAAATCTTTTCTGGCCGATATATTTTGTTTGAAGGAATTTTTCAAACATGACCCCTTCATTCAATTTTTCAAGAATTCTTCGTTTTTGTTCAAGAGGAACCGGTTCCTGCAAGGTTTTTTCAACTGCATTAATGATCCAGTCAATTTTTTCCGGATCATTGAGCGAACTAAATTCAATACCTACTGACTCTGTATAACATTTTTTTAAATGCGTAATAATTTGTTGGAGCGTAGTGGTGCCCAATCCAGCAAATTTTCCCGCTACAAATTCGGTTTGAAGATCATTTTCATTTAAGCCAAAATAAGACAATGCAAGATTTGCATGACGGTCTTTCCTCTCCCTTATCGGATTTGTTTTTGCAATAAGATGCCCTTTTTTGCGATAAGCGAGAATCAACTGATAAACTCCAAATTCTTTATCAAGATTCGTTACAGACAAGCCTGTCGAAACTGTCGGTGCTGACGCTTCTGCTGTTTTTGCATGGCCGTTTTGATTAGAAAGAGCGAAATCAAAGCCTTCAAAAAATTTTCTGAGATCTACATCTACACTTTCTGGGTTCTTTTTAAAATCGGTGTATAAATTTTCAATATATGAAGGGTGAGAACTGGTTATAAACGAGAAATCTTTCATGACTACAAGAAAATTTTGCTATTTTTCTCTTGAAAAATGATTTTCAGGAGGGGATGTTTTTAAAATATGAATTGGAAATTTTTACTGCAAATATCGTGAGTTTTATTAAGATAAATTTATAATAAAGCGAACATTATCAATTAATTTGGAAACAGATTAAATAAAATAAAGGTTCCTTTTAAACGGGAATTCCCGGTTAAAATTGTATTCATAATTTTTTTTGTTAATGAATAAAAAAACTGAAAATCAATGAACAAAAAAATCTGTAACCTGATGTTTTTTTTCTGAATAATATTGTTATCTTTGCAGCCCAAAAAATTTATTTAATGGCAAACCATTCAGCAACCAGGAAAAGTGTTCGTAAATCAGCAAAACGTAATGAGCGTAATCGTTACCAGGGAAAAACCACCCGGAATGCAATCCGCGATTTTAAAGTAATAGATGTAAAAGCCACTGCTTTGGAAACTTTGCCTGAATTGACTTCTAAAATTGACAAACTTGCAAAAAGAGGTATTATTCATAAAAATAAAGCCGCTAATTTAAAGAGCAAATTGACAAGAGGCATTCAAACACTTTCGAAATAATTTTTATTCCGGTTTAATCTTTTTTTAATATACAACCCGCAGCTTTGGCTGACGGGTTTTTTCATTTCAAAGGATTCATTTTTCATAATCCGGAAAAACATTTGTTTCACTAAATGTTCCATCTTTTTTCATAAAGCCAAAAGAATAGATTCCATTCGTGATTATCAGATATTTTGCAGGTAAGGTAATGTGATACCGAAGAATTTGTTCCATTGTTTTTTGAGAAAGCGATACATTCATTTCTTTACATTCAATGATCATCCATGGATTAGCCTGCCGGTCGTAAACCACGATATCACAACGTTTTTTTAATTCGCCTAACTTTATTTCTTTCTCAACAGAAATTAAAGAAGCCGGATATTTTTTAGAAATTAAAAGGTAATCAAGAATATTCTGTCGCACCCATTCTTCGGGTGAAAGGATAAGCCATTTTTTTCTGATAATGTCGAAAATTTCGTTTACTCCATCCCGTTGTTCAATTTTTATTTGTCGTTTTGGAAATTCGATTTTAATCATTTACAGTAAAAGTATTTTTTAAAAAACAAAGAAAAAAACCAGCGTAATGAAGGCCCTGATTTTTATGATAATTTTTTGAATGCAATCTAAAATCTAAAATTGTACTTTTATCGGTACCAAATAAAAAATATGAAGACAAAAAAAGAAATCGTGAATAACTGGCTGCCGAGATATACCGGTGAAAAAGTATCCAATTTTGGTGAATATATTCTGCTAACCAATTTCAGCAATTATGTAAAAATGTTCGCTGATATTCATAATGTAAAAATCGTGGGTGTGGAGAAGGCAATGGAATGCGCGACTGCAGGAGATATTAGCATCATCAATTTTGGAATGGGAAGTCCCGGCGCAGCAACAGTTATGGATTTGTTGAGCGCAATAGAACCAAAAGCTGTTTTATTTTTAGGTAAATGTGGCGGATTGAAAAAAAGAAATAAGATAGGAGATCTGATTTTGCCAATTGCTGCGATCAGGGGCGAGGGAACTTCGAATGATTACTTTCCTCCTGAAGTCCCGGCCCTTCCTGCATTTGCGCTTCAAAAAGCCATTTCAACAACGATTCGCGATCATTCGGTTGATTACTGGACCGGTACAGTTTATACGACAAATCGCCGCGTGTGGGAACATGATGAAGCTTTTAAAACATACCTTAGAAAGATTCGCGCTTATGCGGTAGATATGGAAACTGCTACCATTTTTATCGTTGGATTTTACAATAAAATTCCAACCGGTGCATTGCTGCTGGTAAGCGATTCTCCAATGATTCCTGAAGGAGTAAAAACCAGTGAAAGTGATGCAAGCGTGACGGCAAATTTTGTAGAAATGCATTTAAAGATTGGAATCGAATCTCTGAAACAATTAATCAACAATGGTTTGACGGTAAGGCATTTGAAGTTTTGATATAGGTATCAGGTGTGAGGTATCAGGTATCAGCAAAACAACAAATAAGCCGGAGTTTGTACTTCATTTTCAAAGTTTCAAATTTTCAAATTTTCTCATTAACACATTAGCAAATCAGCACATTATCACATTATAAATTATGTCTCTACCCCTTCTTCAAATAAAAAATTTCAGCGTGGATTTTGTTACAGATTCTGGAACCACGTCTGCGATAAAAAATATTTCTTTTGAAATCAATCATGGAGAAACGGTTGCAATTGTAGGAGAATCGGGCTCCGGAAAAACGGTCACTTCCCTATCTGTTTTGAAATTATTGCCATCTCCACCTGCACGATATAAAAAAGGTGAAATTCTTTTTTCAGAAGATGGAATTTCTGCCGTTAATCTCCTGAATCTTTCTGATAAAGAAATCAGGAAAATAAGGGGAAATAAAATTTCGATGATCTTCCAGGAGCCAATGACGTCGTTGAATCCGGTAAAAACGTGTGGCGCGCAAGTGATTGAAGCGATGCGGATACATGAGAATATTTCACAAAAAGCAGCTGAAGAAAAAACGGTTAAATTATTTGAACAGGTTAAATTGCCGAATGCTTCGTCTATGCTTCACCGTTATCCTCACGAAATAAGCGGCGGTCAAAAGCAAAGAGTGATGATCGCTATGGCGATTAGCTGCAATCCTTCTTTGTTAATTGCGGATGAGCCAACAACGGCATTAGATGTTACCGTCCAAAAAACGATTCTGCAATTAATAAAAGAATTGCAGGTAAATCAACAAATGAGTGTGATTTACATTACACACGACCTGGGTCTGGTAGCAGAAATTGCAGATAAAGTAATTGTGATGTACAAAGGAAATGTGGTGGAAGCAGGATCTATTAAAGACATCTTTTTAAATCCACAACACCCTTATACAAAGGCTTTACTCAGTTGCAGGCCAGATGCTTCCTCCAAAGGAAAACGTCTTCCGGTGATCAGTGATTTTTTAGATGGAGGTGTTACTATGACAACCGACAATCGACAACCGGCCACCGACGACCTTCAACGTTCAACCGTGAACCTTGAACCTTCAACCTTGAACCTTGAACCATTAACCTTGAACCAGAACGCTTTCCCTCTTTTGAAAGTAGAAAATTTGAAAGTTTATTTTCCCACGAAAAAGAATTTTTTTGGAAAGACATTAAAATCATTCAAAGCTGTTGACGACGTAAGTTTTACTGTTGACAAAGGCGAAACACTTGGCCTTGTGGGCGAAAGCGGTTGTGGCAAAACCACCCTCGGCCGCACTTTAATACGATTAATAAATCCTACATCCGGCAATATTTTTTTTAACGGGAAAAACATTGCCGGAATTCCGGATGAAGAACTGAGAAGAATGCGAAAAGATATTCAAATCATTTTTCAGGATCCTTATGGTTCATTAAATCCGAGGTTGACAATTGGCGAAGCAATAAACGAGCCGATGAAAATTCATTCCATATTACCTTCTCAAAAACAGCGTAAAGAAAAAATAATTGATTTGCTGGAAAAGGTAGATTTGAAACCGGAATATTTTAACCGTTATCCACATGAATTCAGCGGTGGCCAGCGCCAGCGTATCTGTATTGCGCGGGCCCTTAGCCTCAATCCCGATTTTATCATTTGCGATGAAAGTGTTTCAGCTCTCGATGTGAGCGTGCAGGCCCAGGTTTTAAATTTACTGAATGATTTGAAAGAAGAACTCGGATTTACCTGTATTTTTATTTCACATGATCTTGGAGTCGTCCATTATATCAGTAATCGCATCATGGTGATGAACAAAGGAAAAATAGAAGAAAGTGGCACCTCGGATGAAATTTATTTTAATCCTAAGAAAGAATACACGCAAAGACTGATCGCTTCGATACCAAAGGTTGCGTTTTAATTGTTGCTCATATTCACATCACCCTTTGACTTAAAAATTCTTTTTAAATTTTTTCCCGGGAAAACACAAATTCAGCCTATTTGTTGGTTCACTGATTTCTTCAACTCATTATTTAGCCGGAAATGGAAGAATCTGCCATCCGTTTCCTTTTCGTTCTAAATAAATGTAATCACTTAGCGGGCTTTCATTATTTGTTTTAGTCAGTGCAGTTGCCGCAATGATTATTTTATTTTGATTAGCAGGAATATTGTCAAAAATAAAATGATAAAAATTATTACCGGATAAGATGATCTCTTTGATATTTTTTGGATCATTCTGATCCATGTCATCGAGGTCATCAAACTGGTAAACAACATAACGGTTGATCAAATCATTTTTGATGGTATCAGCAAAATAGAGATCGATGGAAGTTTTGAGCAAACGTGGTTTGGAGCTATCGAATGACAGTACAGGTGGCAACGGTTTTACAGAATCGATCCAATTCATCGGAGGAATGATCGCCGGGTATTTGTAATAATTATTTCTCAATGA
>JBQCFO010000611.1:0-2920 GCA_051959055.1 Ginsengibacter sp.
TTCTTTTGAGAATGTGCGCGCCATTTTATCGGCGTGTTGTCTTTACTTTGAGGATGTTGTGCAGGTAAGAAACTATGTCGGGCAGCAGGAAGACATGGCTGAATTCAACAGGATTTATAAAGAATATTTCACCGAGCCATATCCTGCCAGAACCACCCTTATTGGATGCCTGGGTAACATTTTAAAATTTGAAGTTGATGTTGTCGCCTGCAGAAAAAAATAAATTCCGGATAGCGCTTTTGGGTATTTACCATGAGTCCAACACCTTTGTCGATGGCCTCACCACGATCAATGATTTTAAAAAAGGCAGGTTGTTGAAGGGATCAAAAATTATTCAGGAATACAAAGATGCTCATCATGAATTGGGCGGCGCTATTGAAGTATTTAGCAACAACGATGTTGAACTTCTCACGGTTTTTTATGCCGAAACCACACCCGGCGCGTTAATTTCAGAAACAACTTATTGGGAACTAACCGATGAAATGTTTCGTCAACTGGATAAAGTTTTACCCGTGGATGCATGCTTTGTGGTGCCACATGGCGCCGCTGTGGCCGAAAATCACAGCGATATGGACGGCGATTGGTTACAGGTATTAAGAAAAAAATTGGGTAAGAACATTCCGTTAGTAGGCACGTTGGATCCGCATGCCAATGTGAGCAACGCGATGGTGAATTGCACGCAAGGATTATTCCCTTACAGCACCAATCCTCACATAGATCAAAGGGAAACGGGAAGAAAGGCCGCACAATTTCTTCTTAAAATTTTACGCAAGGAAATTGATCCCATACAAATTTTATTTCAGGCGCCGGTTGCAATCAGTATTGAACAGCAATATACATCAGCCGAACCTTGTAAAAGCTTGTACACGTTTGCGGAAACGCTTTGCAAAAATGAAAATGCCTTACACTTGAATATCGCTATTGGCTTTCCTTATGCGGATGTGTACGAAATGGGTACATCGGTCATTTTGATTTTTAATAAAAACGGGCAAAATGAAGCACCAATAAAAGATCAGTTAGCAGCTTATTTTAAAAAGGAAAAGGAAAAATTTATAGGACAAAAAGATGCGATAGAATCTCAATTACATTCTATTGGAGGAAAGCGTAAACCCGTGTTGCTACTCGATATGGGCGATAATGTGGGCGGATGCAGTAACGGGAACAGCACATATCTGCTGGAAAAACTGGAAAGAACTATTTACCGTTCGTTCGTTTGTATTTATGATCCTGCTGCTGTTGAAGAATGCCTTTCCCATGACACCGATGAGAATTTTCTATTATCTTTTGGAACAAATCCGGAAACCGGGGATGCTTATCAAACATCGGTTAGATTAATCAGTAGACATGATGGAAAATTCAGGGAAGAACAACCGAGGCATGGAGGACAAATTCGTTATGACATGGGCGATACGGCAATCGTAGTTACCCAAAAAGGTAATACAATCATGCTGAATTCAAAAAGAATTCCGCCTTTCAGCCTGGCGCAGCTTACTTCCTGCGGGATAAATCCTGCTACATTCGACGTAGTGGTAGCGAAAGGTGTAAACGCACCGATTGCTGCATACGGGCCTGTTTGTCCGGATATTATACAGGCCAATACTCCCGGCGTTACACAGGCGGATATGACAAAATTTAATTTTCAACATAGAAGAAAACCTTTGTTTCCTTTTGAAGATTTGTAAGCATGATAAAAGTACTTTCATCTAAAACTTCCTTACAACGTTTCTACACAGAAGGGCCGGTGATAGATGATGCCGGAAATCACTATTTTACCACTTTATCAGGTGGTAAAATTATGAAAGTGAATGGCGGCGGTGAAATATTGACCTGGGCTTCAGCCGTATGCCCGAATGGACAGGTAATCTTAAAAAATGGTGACCACCTTGTGTGCGACAGCCAGGACGCGGCTCTCATTCGATATAGTAAAGATGGAAATTTTCTCGCCAAAGAAATAAACGGCTTGTGCGCGGGAGAAATTATCCGGGTGCCGAATGACGTGATAACCGATAAAGAAGGGAATATTTATTTTACTGATTCTGTGCGGCACGACGGAAAAGTGGCTTGTATTCGTGCTCGCGGGCAAGAAAGCATTATTGCCAGAAATTTGGATTATCCAAATGGCCTCGCCTTCTCAAACGATGAAAAAATTTTGTTCATTGCTGAGAGTTACAGGAACAGAATTGTCGCCATTGAACTTGAAAAGGATTGCAGCGACATGCGCATCGTTGCTGATTTACCAATGCACCCTTCTAACAATTTGGTCAATAATCTTCCTGACGGAATCAAAGTAGATGAAAAAGGCAACATTTGGGTGGCTCATTATGGCATGGGAAAAGTTCAGATTCTGTCGGCCGGTGGAGAACTGGTGCAGTCAATTTCCACTGATTTTAATTTAACCAGCAACCTGTTTATCAAAAACAATCGCGTAATTATCTCCGGTGGTTTTGCAGAACCCGGGCCCGGCGCTGTTGTTGAAATTCTGTTCGAATATGAGTAACGAAACAACCATATCAAAAATCACCTTAGGAACCGTACAACTTGGGATTCCGTATGGCATTGCCAATAAATCGGGGCAACCTTCTACGGACTCCAGCCATGAGTTATTACAATTCGCTTTAGACAATGGCATTAATACGCTGGATACCGCAAGGATTTATGGCAACGCGGAAGAAGTGATTGGTTCTTTTGAGGCGTCGGAACAATTCACCATAATAACCAAATTTAAATTAAGTGATGCAGCGCTTGACAACCTCGATTTAGCTATTTGCGAAGCAAGAGAAAGTGTGCGTGACTCGTGTGAAACGCTAAAAATATCCACAATTCCAATCTGCCTTTTCCACAAAAACAGAGACCAGCAAATGCAAAAAGTTGAGCAGATTTTGCCAACAGTATTAACGATTCTTAAAGAGGAGGGTTGGAT
>JBQCFO010000612.1:0-2280 GCA_051959055.1 Ginsengibacter sp.
CTCGTTAAAAGAAAGTTTCGATTGGAATGAAAAAGCAAAAGTTAGAAAATTAATAACATAAGAAAAATACAATTATATTTTTTGCGAGCTTAATAAGTTGCCAAAATCTATAAATTCTCTGATTAAATATACAAATGAAAAACTTCCATATTAATAACTTAGAAGAATCTAGTAATTTTTTTAATACCGCAAGCTCCTAATAATTAAATAATTGAATAATAAAATAATTAAAGAATGGAACATTACAATATGAATCTCACCCTTAAAGTATGGCGGCAAAAAAATGCTGATACAAAAGGCAGATTTGAAACTTTTGAAGTAAAAGATATTTCTTCAGAAATGTCTTTCCTGGAAATGTTTGACGTGCTCAATGAAAGATTGGTGAATGAAGGAAAAGATCCAATTGCTTTTGATCACGATTGTCGCGAAGGAATTTGTGGCGCATGCAGCATGTATGTTGACGGCCGCGCTCATGGGCCGTGGCAGAGAAATACGGTTTGTCAGTTGCACATGCGTGCCTATAAGGATGGTGATACAATTGTTGTAGAACCGTGGCGCTCTGTAGCTTTCCCGGTGATAAAAGATTTAATGGTCGACCGGAAAGCCTTTGACAGAATAATCGAAGCCGGCGGATTTATTTCTGTAAATACCGGTAATGCGCCCGATGCTAACACCATCCCTGTTGACCGGGCAAAATCGGATGAAGCATTTGATTCGGCTTCGTGTATTGGCTGCGGCGCTTGCGTGGCTGCGTGCCCCAATGGTTCTGCAATGTTGTTTGTAGGCGCAAAAGTTTCACAACTAGCTTTGTTGCCACAGGGTAAACCTGAAAAGATTTCAAGAGTTTTGAACATGGTGGACCAGATGGATAAAGAAGGTTTTGGAAATTGTGGAAATATTTATAATTGTGAGGCGGAATGTCCTAAGGGAATTTCTGTTGAAAATATCGCAAGAATGAACCGTGAATATTTGGGGGCGTCACTTTCATCAGAAATACAGAAACGGCCTGTGAGGGTGGTGGATCCAATGAATGAAAGGGGTTTGTAATTCAAGGTTCAAGGTTCAAGGTCCAGTGAACAAACAAATAAGTGATATTCTTATTTCTGAAAAAGAACGTCAGTAAAACAATAAATACTGCAGATTTCTGTTTTCCCAGTGTCTTTAGGAGGATTTATCTTTCCCTTAAAATTGGCTAATTTTATCTCCGTAAAATAATCTGCTTGAAACCAGGAAAATTCCTATCCTTTATTCTGTTTTTGTTTGTTTATACTAATGGTTTTTCCCAGCAAAATCCGGCTTCTCTTTCCAATTTCAGAAGTAAGAAAATTTCTACCAAAATAAATCCGATTTTACTGGATAGCAACAGCATTATTCCAAACACAGTTTCGCTGGTTGGAATTCCTGAAAGCAGCTATTCCATTGATTATGTCAACGCATCTATCCTGTGGAAATCAACAAATTTACCCGATAGTATTTTTATCACTTACCGCGTTTTTCCTTATAAATTAAATGCAGTTATGAGGCGTTTTAATTACGACAGCATCCGCTTCAATTTTGCTTTGGAAAAGCCGTACACTCTAAAAAGCAACCAGTTTGAAAATAAGATAATTGATTTTGGAAATATCAATTACAACGGCAGCTTTGGCCGCGGAATTACCATTGGCAATAACCAGGATGCTGTGGTAAATTCTACTTTAAATCTTCAGCTCAATGGGTTTATCGGAGACAGCCTGGAATTCACGGCTGCCATCAGCGATAACAACATTCCTATTCAACCGGAAGGGAATACACAAAATATCCGCGACTTTGACCGCATTTTTATGCAAATAAAAAAGCGTGGGTGGCAGGCAAATTTCGGTGATATTGATATTCGCCAAAGTCAAAATTATTTTCTGAATTTTTCAAAAAGATTGCAGGGCGGTTCTTTTCAAACAGATAATAAAATTGGCAAAAATATCAGCAATTCTTTTTTGGCAAGCGGCGCTATTTCCAAAGGGAATTATATGAAGGATATCATAACGCCAATTGAGGGAAACCAAGGACCTTACAAACTTTACGGCGCCAATAACGAATTATATTTTGCTGTACTTGCCGGAACTGAAAAGGTTTATATTGACGGACAGTTATTGTCGAGGGGCGAAGACCGCGATTATGTAATTGATTACAATACAGCGGAACTCACATTTACCGTAAAGCATTTGATTACAAAAGACACGCGCATACAAGTTGAGTTTGAGTACTCGAATCAGAATTACCTGAACTCGATGATTTATGCAAATG
>JBQCFO010000613.1:0-2717 GCA_051959055.1 Ginsengibacter sp.
ATCGGGATGCTGTATTACCAAATAATAAAAGTGTTTTGATGTAAGCACCTAAAGCGATTTTGTATCTTTTTATAAAATCATAATCATTGATACTACTCTCTGTTCCTATGGCGTGAATGAGCCTGCTGGCGGATATGATCATTTGTTCTTTGAGCATGGAATATCGCAATAACAAAATTAAACTAACGTTAAGTCACAACACACTTACCGATTCGTAACATGAAAACTAACATTATTTTTATACTTACCATTTTTCTTGGAATTTCCACAAGAGCTCAAGTCTATGTCAAGAATAATGCTACAGGTGCTAACAATGGTACATCATGGCAAGATGCCTATACCAATTTGGATTCTGCAATTAATCATACAAATACAGGTGACATATGGGTAGCAGAAGGAATTTACAAGCCTTCCATTAAGGTCGCCTACGCAGACTATAAAACTTTTACTATTACCAAGAAAATTGCTCTTTACGGAGGGTTTAAAGGATTTGAAACTAATATCAGTGAAAGGGATATTGCCAATAACATTACTATTCTTAGTGGTGACGTCGGAATCGAAGGAAATGATTCCGATAATACACCCAGAGTTATTAGCATAACAGGAGATAACGTTGATTCTTCAACAATTATTGATGGCTTTACAGTTACAAAAAGCTATTATAAGAATGGCGATGACTATGATAATGCTGCAATTTACATCTGGTGCATTGGTGATCCGGTGATAAGAAATTGTATCGTTAAAGATAACTTCGGATTTGATGGAGCAGGAATATATGTAAGAAACTATACTTATTCAAAGCCTCTGATCACCAATAATCTCATTACCAACAACGTAGCCTTCGAAGGCGCCGGCATATACCTAACCTACACAAGCGCAAGAGTAATCGGAAATAAAATAGTAAACAACAAGTGTGTAGGAGGATTTTCACATTTATCAGGTGGAGGCATACACATCACCGCATACACCTCTCCTTATATCTATGGCAATTTAATAGACGGTAACTATGCGGGCACTTACGGAGGAGGCATTTCTAATGAAAGTAATTACAGTGTAATTATTTCAAATAATACTATTTCAAATAATACAAGCAGGGATGGTGGAGGTATATATGTCGACTTTTCACAGACACAAATAGTAAATAATCTCATAGCAAAAAATAAAGCATTTAATAATGGTGGAGGTATGTATGTTAACTATTCTTTCGCCTCAAGCTCAATCAACAATACCATAGTTAGCAATTCTGCAGATTTTTACGGCGGCGCAGTTTATCTAAGCGATGGAAATATGAGTTTTACAAATACAATAATTTTCGGCAATCCTACAAAATACTATAACCAGGTAAATAGTGTGAATCAAAACAGAAAAGATTGGTATCCTGAATTTAATTATTGTGATGTTGAAAATGGCAAACAGGGTATTACTTATACTAATCCCGGTTTATTAGATAGTATTTGGGGAACGGGCAATTTATCGATTGACCCCAATTTCATTGACACGGCTACCTCTAATTTTCAGTTACTTCCCCAATCATCGTGCATAAATAATGGTAAACCGGATACTACAGAACTTGGATTATCGTCACTTGATATTATTGGAAATCCACGAGTCGCTTATAGCAGGATCGATATAGGTAGCTATGAATTTTATAGCTTGTTGGTTAAAATCCCACCGTATGTAAGTATTACAAGTCCTGTTACTACTACTTATACCGCGCCAGCATCAATCATTCTCACTGCAATCGCCCATGACATTATTGGCTCCATAAGTAAAATTGATTTTTACCAAAACGACATTTTTATTGGAACAGTTCTTAAGGCTCCGTACACTTTTGAATGGGAAAATGTGCCAGTGGGAAATTATTCTATTACTGCAAAAGCTGCTGATAATGACTCGATGACAACTATTTCAGCACCTGTCCAGATTTACGTACGTAATCCAAAGGTTCCTCCTGCGATAAGCATTATAAATCCCGGGGATAGCGCGATTTTTAGTGAATCTGCGTCGATTACCATTACTGCAACCGCTGAAGATACAGATGGTTTGATAAGTAAAGTTGAATTTTACAGCAATGATTCTCTTGTGGGAACCGCCACTGCAATCCCTTATACTTTTACGTGGAATAATATACCTGCGGGGAATTATTCTATTACTGCAAAAGCTACTGATAATGACTCTTTAGTAACGGCTTCGGAACCCGTTAAAATTTTTATTGTCCCAAACAAATCACCGATAGTGAATATTATGAAGCCATTGAACGATGAAACTTGACTATCGCCGGCAACAATACTAATAACGGCTTCAGCGACGGACGATGATGGTACAGTATCCAAAGTTGAATTTTATAACGGCAATGCTTTATTAAAAACCGTAACTGATCCTCCCTATAATTTTTCCTGGGATAATGTGCCTGAAGGTTCTTATGAGATATTTGCAGCTGCCACAGATAACAATGGGCACACGGGTACATCCACGCCGGTAATAGTAAAGGTGTTGAGGAAAGATTCGATAGCCGTAAATCTTTCTCCAAATCCAGCAACTACCACGCTGAATATTTCGACTACAGGATTTCAGCAGGATAGGCCACTAACCCTGGCAGTTATATATGGAGGTGTAGTACTGAAAATCATTGAAGTAAATAATTCATCCAATGTAATTTCATTGGATGTCTCATCTTTGGTTAATGGAGTTTATACTATAAAAATTAAGTGTGGAGA
>JBQCFO010000614.1:0-6878 GCA_051959055.1 Ginsengibacter sp.
TATAAATCCTTTGTAATCAATTTCTTCATTCTGCAAACCAAATATCGTGGGCTCAATAATGCGTTCTTTCACTTTTTGCATAAAATGCTCTGTTGCAAAAGGCACCGGGCTTATGGCGCCCATTCCACCAGTGTTGAGGCCTGTATCGCCTTCACCTATTTTTTTATAATCTTTTGCCTCTGGCAAAAGCACATAATTTTTCCCATCTGTGAGCACAAAAACACTTAATTCTATTCCATCCAAAAATTCTTCTACCACTACTTTTTTTCCCGCTTCTCCAAATTTCGATTGCTGAATCATCAATTCAAATTCTGCCAATGCTTCCAGATGATTCTGGCAAATAATGACCCCTTTTCCTGCTGCAAGCCCATCGGCTTTTAAAACAACAGGCAAGGGATGTTGTTGAATGTAATGGAGTCCTTCATGAAAATTTGAAACATTAAACTCTTTATATCCCGCGGTAGGAATCTGATATTTTTGCATGAATTCTTTTGCAAAAGCTTTGCTTCCTTCCAATTGCGCTCCCATTTTTGAAGGACCGGTAATGATTATATCTTTTAATTCATCATCATTTTTAAAAAAATCATAAATACCATTTACCAAAGGTTCTTCAGGGCCAACAATTACCATTTCAATATTTTTTGAAACACAAATATTTTTTATAGCTTCAAAATCATTGATATCAACGGGAATATTTTCGCCAATCTGCGCAGTTCCTGCGTTTCCTGGGGCTATAAAAATTTCGGTACATAATTCACTCTGGCTTATTTTCCAGCAAAATGCGTGTTCCCTGCCACCGGAACCAAGGATGAGAATTTTCAAAATGATTTTTATTTACGTTGATTAAAAAGAGTTGGCAAGTTATGAAACTTGCGTTTTATTCCTTCCAAACCGGGCACTTAAAAATTAATCGGGCAAATGATTACTGGTATGATATTTATCTTTATTTTACACGCTTTCGATCTTTTATCAAAAATGAAAATAAGGTTTGCGGCTATTTCACTGCTTACTGAGCGAAAGACTTTCCTGATGTGAATGTTCTTTTGTTGAATACTGATTTTAAAAAAATAAGAATTCGCATTATTTGTTCTTTTACTGTTTACAAAATGACGATTTTAAATAAATTATTTCCTCAAAAATTAAACTTAGTTTTAAATTTCACTTTATTTTACATCTTAAATTAAATTGTTACAAAATCAACATTAAATCTAAACCAAAACCATATGGAAGATCAGATAATTACAGCCGATATTGCTGAAATAAAAAAAGGAA
This sequence comes from Ginsengibacter sp., assembly GCA_051959055.1. Lineage (GTDB taxonomy): Bacteria > Bacteroidota > Bacteroidia > Chitinophagales > Chitinophagaceae > Ginsengibacter. Next base: position 1,273 of record JBQCFO010000614.1, read on the forward strand.
AACACCCGCGCGGCCTTTATGTTTTATTCTTTACAGAGATGTGGGAGCGTTTTGGTTATTATTTAATGATTGGTATTTTTTTACTGTATCTCACTGATACCCCCGGGCATGGCGGACGCGGCCTTGATGTTGTAGCAGCAGTAAGTATCGTCGGCACTTATGTAGCCCTTATTTATCTGACACCTTTTATCGGAGGACTGATTGCAGATCGATATCTTGGTTATACAAAGTCTATTTTTCTGGGAGGAAGTTTATTGGCGCTTGGCTATTTTTTGATTGCTTTGAACGGAAGCAATCTGCTGATGTACTTAGGTTTATTTTCTGCGATAGTTGGTAACGGTTTTTTTAAGCCAAATATCAGTACGTTACTTGGCAATATTTATAACCGGCCCGATTTAAAACCGAAGAAAGATGTCGCATACAATATTTTCTACATGGGAATAAATATCGGCGCTTTTATCTGCAATTTTGTAGCAGCATTTCTTCGTAATAATTATAGTTGGGGCTGGGCATTTTCTGCTGCCGGATTTGGAATGGTGTTGGGATTAATTTGGTTTGCTGTCGGTTTAAAACATGTAAAATCTGCGGACGTGATAAAGCCGGTCCAAAAAGAAGATATGCCTCTTTCAAAAATTGGTTTGTATGTTTTTTTACCAGCATTAATTACCGGCACTATCGGTTGGTTCATTCCCGGAAACATCATGGGTTCGGATTCCAACGACGCATTCATATTTGCTTGTGTGCCCGTTGTTTTCTTCTACTTTAGTCTTTGGTATCGTGCTACCGGCTTTGATAAAAAGCGTATCGGTACATTACTAACCTTATTTGGTGTTTCCATAATTTTTTGGAACATTTATAATCAAAATTCAACCGCTTTGACCATTTGGGCGCAAACATACACCGACCGCGAAGCGCCGAAAGCTGTTCAGCCGATATTGAAACCATTTAATTTCCTGGAAACAGTAAGCACCAAACCTACAGAAGTGCCGGTAGTGGATAGCCAGTTTCGCGCCGTTGCCGATGCAAGCGGAAAGGTAATGACAAAGATGGGAACAGATTTATATTTTCAAAATTTGCAAAAAGACAAGTTCCCTCCTCCCGGAAAAGATTTAAAGCTTATATCCACTGAAATATACCAATCGATAAATCCATTCTGGATAATTGTTTTAACGCCATTAATTGTTGGATTTTTTGGATTTTTGAAAGCAAGAGGTAAAGAAATGTCCACGCCCAGCAAGTTTGCCTGGGGCACTATCATTGCCGGCATGTCTTCGCTGGTGATGGTTTTTGCCTGCTTATCTACAGATATTTATCAAGACAAAGTATCGAGCTGGTGGATATTTTCCAGCTATGGCGTTTTTACGATAAGCGAATTATTTGTCAGTCCTGTCGGCTTATCCCTTACTTCAAAAGTTGCGCCGCGAAGATTAACAGCCTTGATGATGGGAGGATGGTTTATTACTACCTCTTTAGGAGGGAAAATATCGGCTATACTTGCGGGTTTCTGGGACCAGTTTGATAATAAGGCGGTATTCTTTGCTATCAGTGTAATCGCGGCATTAGTTGCGGGAATTTTACTTTTCCCATTAACAAAAAAACTAAACAAAGTAGTGGAGGAAGCGACAAAACTGGATACATAAATAACCTAATTCCGGTAAATGCTCTTTTTGAAAAAAAAAAACAAAACCATCAGGATTAAATGGGCAGCGTTTTTGTATAAAATGAAATTGAATTATAAGTTTAACGTGAGTTCGACTTAACAATGTTCTCATTTTATTTTATGTCATTCCTTCGGGATTTATTTAATAATCAACCGTTTTCTACAATAATTACAGCCCTTCAGGCTGAAATATATAAGGGATAAAATTATTAGAGCATGGTTTAAAAACAGTGTGAAAACCCAGAAGGGGTGACATGTTTTCTTATATCGAACTCACGTAAGTTTAAGAGCAAGGTTTTTTATAGACGCGTTTTTACAAAAAAAAAGAGAATGAAAACACCTCTCTCTTTTTTAGATATGGAAGAAGAAACAATAAAGAAACCGGAAGAATTGGCTAAAAAAATCGCAGAAGAATTATTTATTTGTGTTTTTGAAAATGAAACTATATAAAGTAGCTTATAAATCGTATTGTTCCTGAAACTCTTTAAACAAAATTCATAATCTCATATTTTTTTCCAAGAATTTTTTCATCATCAGCGCCCAGCCAATTGTTCAACATAGTGGCATAAACGCTCTTGAAATCAACAGAAAATTTCAAATCTCCTTCATTCAAATCATTCAGATCGCACATGGGATTCAATAATCCTTTTTGTTTTAAACCACCACCAATAAAAAACATATTATTTGCAGTTCCATGATCAGTTCCGCCGCTCGCATTTTGCGCTACCCGTCTTCCAAATTCACTAAAAGTCATAATCGCTACATCCTCAAAACGGTTGTTGCTTTTTAAATCTTTTATGAAAGCGCTTATCGCATCATTCAATTCAGTAAACAATCTTTTTTGTTGATTTTCCTGGTTCACATGTGTATCAAAACTACCGAGGCTTACATAATAAACCCTGGTATTTATATCGCTTAAAATAAGCGAACAAATGGTTTTTAAATTCTTGCCTAATTGCGTAGCAGGATACATTTGAGAAGAAGGGTGGCGCCGGCTTTGCTCATAAATATAATCGGCGCTGCTCAGCGTTTCGCTCAACGTTTTATATAAATAATCTACTGCTGCTTCTTCATGATCATGAGAAGCATTTATTTCTTTAAAATATCTCTCGTTGCTGGAACTGTATAATTGTTTTGGGTCTCTTAAAGCCAGCCCTTTCAGGTTTTGACCTTTTAAAGCAAGACTGAGTACATCATCAATTTCCAGCGCCTGTGTAGGTTTGCCGCAGCCATCACATTGAGCATCCAGGTAACGGCCAAGCCAACCGGAACTAACATATTGATTGCTGTCGCTGGCGCTTTGCCAGATATCCATGCTACGAAAATGTGAATGATCCGGATTTGGATAGCCAACATTATTCATAATTCCCAAACTTCCGTCATCAAATAATTCTTTAAAAAAAGGCAACGCAGGATTTAGACCTGCTTCATCAGTCAGTTGCAAGGCCTGTTCTTTTGGAATCCCTAATTTTGGCCTTGATTTATAATAAATATCATTCCGGATAGGAATGACCGTATTCAGACCATCATTACCGCCACTGAATTGTAATACAACCATTACTTTATTTCCAGGGGGCACTACTGCCTTCTTTTCAAAAGCTTTTAAAAATTTAGGCATCATCAAAGATGCGGAAGCTAATGTCCCAATCTGTAAAAATTCTTTGCGTTTGAAAAGCATAAAATACGTTATTTATTCGTTTACTGTAACATCATACATCTCCCAGCCCACATCGTACATCGTACCTCCGATCAACACAACTGGTATTCGGGTGTACTCATCAGTTCTATCATTGTTGATTTTATAAATCCTTCACGTGAAGTATTATCCACATATCGTTTCAAAACATTTGGATTGACCGAATTTTTGGTTTGAAGCACAATATCATTCACCTTTTGTGACAAATCTTCTTTTGATGTTTTATCAAAAACCTTTACTACAGCACTCCAATCAACATTTACCTGTAATTGATTTGCTTTTGCATTTTTGTCAACACCTTCCTTTCCCATCATCACATCATCATCATCTTTTGGCGCTATTAAAAATGTTTCTGCATTCGTCAGAATTTGAGCCAGCCGCATTCTAAACATTAAAGCGCTGCTATCTATCCAATTTTTTCCTCCCGGCCAGCCTGCCACATTTGGAGGATAAAACAAAATCTGGCCAAGCACTCTTTGAAACAACAATTGTGATTCAGGCTTTTCTAATTCCATCGGAATTAGTCTTCTGATACCGACAATCAATTCTACAGGAGATTTTATTCTTGTTCCAATATTTTTTTCTTCATAAAACCAATCACTCAAAAAAATCTCGTTCATGAGTTTTTGCAAATTATAATTATCGCGGTAAAATTTTTCTGCCAGATGTTCTACTTTCTTCTCATCAACCTCGTCGTTTACAAAATATTTATAAATTTTTGCAGTAATAAATTTTGCAGTTGCTTTTTGTTCCAGAATAATATCAATGATGTCATCGCCGTCAAAATTTCCTGTTTTGCCCAAAAAAGTTTTGTTGCCGGTGTCATGCAAAAAAGGCCGGTTCACAAACTCACCTTTTACATTAAAACCCCATCCGGTATAGGCTCTTGCGGCTTCACGTATATCTGTTTCTGTATAATTTCCCCTGCCCATTGTAAACAGTTCCATTACTTCCCGTGCAAAATTTTCATTTGGATGCTGCTTTCTGTTTTGTTGATTATTGAGAAAAGAAAGCATTGCAGGAGATTTGCTTACTTCGCGAAGTAAATCACCAAAATTTCCCAATGCATTTTGCCGGATTACGTTTAAAAGTTGTTGCTGAAAATAAATATTTATTACCCTTGTGGCAAAATGACCATGCCAGAATAAACTCATCTTTTCGCACAATTGAGCTTCACTGTTTATCATTTCAGTGAGCCAGGCAAGATTTAGATTTTTAATGTCGTCTACAGATTGTTTTCGCAATTGTTTCTTTTGATCCTGCGTCAGTTTTTGCATTTGCCCCAAATCCTCAACACCTTTAATTAATCCATCGAAAGCATTGGTAGCAACATTTATTTCATCGGGTTTTTTAGAAGAGGTTTTTTCTAAAATTCTATATAATTCTTTTTGTGAAACATCGGCAAGTTCATTTACATTTTCGGCCATTGGGCCAAAAGCAGCACGCCAGAGCAAATGCTGGTTTTTTAATTGATTAGACAAGGACATATTAAATCTTTTGAAAACAATATTTTTCTTAACCGGGAACAAATAGACTTAATATTAACACAAAGGTTTAATTGAATGATATAATTGTTTCGATTCGATGTTGAAAAGACGAAACAAGACGATTTGTTTGTTTATCTATAATAGAATTTTTTAGAATTCGTTTAATTAATCTTCTGACTGCCAAAATATTTCCACAAAACTTCAGGCAATAGAATCTCTTCTTCTGTTTGATTATTTTCCAGTAATGCCGCAACAATCCGAGGCAAGGCAAGTGATGAGCCATTTAATGAATGAACCAATTGTGTTTTGCCATCGGTTTTAAACCGAATCTTCATTCGGTTGGTTTGAAAAGATTCAAAGTTGCTTACAGAGCTTACCTCCAGCCATTTTTGCTGAGCTGCGCTATACACTTCAAAATCATAAGTGAGCGCAGAAGTAAAGCTCATGTCACCGCCGCATAGGCGTAAAATGCGATAAGGAAGATTTAAAGATTGCAATAATTTTTCTACATGCAAAAGCATTTCTTCAAGCACTTCATAACTTTTTTCGGGATGAGCCAATTGTACCAACTCTACTTTGTCAAACTGATGTACACGATTCAATCCGCGAACCTCTTTTCCATAACTTCCCGCTTCACGCCGAAAACACGGAGTGTATGCGGTCATCTTCACCGGCAATTCATTTTCTTTCAATATTTCGTCGCGGTAAATGTTGGTAAGTGGCACTTCTGCTGTGGGAATTAAGAACAAATTATCGGCGGTTA
>JBQCFO010000615.1:0-2177 GCA_051959055.1 Ginsengibacter sp.
ACTATTTTATCAAAAAATTCAAATATTGCTGGATTCCGGATTTTAAAGAAAATGGACTAGCCGGCGATCTTTCTCATCCAAAAAAAATTCCTTCAAACGCAGTTTATATTGGCCCTTTATCCAGGTTTAAATTTTTGCAAAATGTTGAAGAAATATATGATCTGCTTATTACGATTTCAGGGCCCGAGCCGCAAAGGACTCTTTTTGAAAATCATATTTTAGAGCAGTTAAAAACTTTTTCCGGCAAAGTATTTTTGACCAGAGGCCTTCCTTCTGAAGTAAATACCCCTGCGGTTTCAAGCGGTTCTTTACAAATTGAAAATCATCTTCAGTCAGATGAATTGAATAGAATCGTAGAGCAATCGAAAATGATTATCAGCAGGAGCGGTTATACTACTGTGATGGATTTGGCATTGTTGAAAAAAAAGGCGGTCTTAATTCCTACTCCCGGGCAAACCGAACAGGAATATCTGGCGAAATATCTTGCCGGAAAAGGATATTTCTTTTCCATAAAACAAAAAGATTTTTCACTAAAAGAAGCGTTGAAAAAATGTGAATCATTTCAGTTTAAATCTATTGATTTTTCAAGTGAAGAATATAAAAAAGTAATCAGCAAATTTGTGCTCTCATTAAAATCCGGCAATTTTGCAAATCAATAAAGTATTTTGAGTTCAACATTAAAAGCGCATCTGGGGCTACTGGGGACGAATCTTTTTTTTGCAACAAATTACAGCGCGATAAAATATTTCACTTCTCATCATTATGCAGGGCCATTGGGTATTAATCTGATCCGTGTTGGTGTAAGCCTGGTTTTATTCTGGATTTTATTTTTATTCAAACGGCCTGAAAAAAAAGTTGAGAAAAAAGATTTTCCGGCATTGATTTTATGCACGCTTATGGCGATTGCGCTGAATCAATTGCTATTTATCCAGGGTCTCTCTTTTACTTTTCCGATTCATGCGGCTTTGCTTACATTAATAACGCCGATTCTCATCACTATTATTGCTGCACGGATCTTGAATGAAAAAATAACCATTGCGAAATTAGTTGGGTTATTACTCGGAGCTTGGGGGGCTGTTTTGTTAGTGAACCAAAGGGAAATTGCAGCTCCCGGAGAAAATGTTTTGCTGGGAGACATCCTTGTTATCCTTAGCGCTGTTGCCTACACATTTTATTTTATTTTGGTAAAACCACTTATGAATAAATACTCTGCAGTGCAGGTGATTCGCTGGTTATTTACCATTGGTTTTGTGATGACTTTTCCTTTTTGTTTCAAACAATTTACAAATATTACCTGGAATGTTTTTACTTTTAAAGACTGGTTCTTTTTATTCCTCATTGTAATGCCCGGAACTTTTTTTGCTTATCTTTTTAATGTTTATGGCATTCAAAAATTAAGCGCTTCCAAGGCAGGAGCGTATATATATTCACAACCGGTGTTTGCGGTAATTATAGCAATAACATTTCTGAAAGAGCGGTTGGCTCTTTATCAGGTAGCAGCGGGTTTGTTGATTTTTGCAGGTGTATTTTTATCAAACCGGAAAAAGGATTAATCTTTTCTATTAATCCACGCTTATTTTTCTGGCTTTCTTCAAAAATAAGAATTGTCATTATTTCTTTTTACTGAAATGAAAAATCAACGTTCCTTAAATAGCCTTCATTGCCGATCTTTCAATCTTCTTTACTCACACTTACACTTCTGTTAAAACTTTCGGCGAGAGAAATCAGCGTTTCTGTGCGTTCGATTCCTTTTATTTTTTGTAATTCATCATGAAGTACGCGTCTGAGTTGATTAATATCTTTGGCGACTACTTCTATATACATACTATAATTTCCTGTGGTATAATTGAGCCTGATAATTTCAGGAATTTTTTCTAATTCTTTTGCTACCACATCATATAATGAGCTTTTTTCCAGAAAAATTCCTACAAATGCGGTAATATCATATCCAAGAAGTCCGAGATTTACTTTTAATTTTTTACCTTTAACAATTCCAAGTTCTTCCAGCTTTTTGATACGTACATGAATGGTGCCGCCGCTTACGTAAAGTTTTTTACCTAATTCAGCATAAGGCGTTTCGGCGTTTTCCATCATTTCCTGGATGATCTTTAAATCGAGTTTATCGATATTAAACTTTGCAGCCATAATCAATTTTATTTTAGATGAATTATACGAAA
>JBQCFO010000616.1:0-6470 GCA_051959055.1 Ginsengibacter sp.
CAGGCCGTTTTTTTGCCGGTAACAAATTTGCATCAGCACCGGTGACTCCAATAGCATTGCAATTCATTGATTGCAATTTTGCCACGATTTTTTTGTTTACTAATCCACCATAAACCATCGTTACCAAATCAATGGTTTCATTATCAGTAATTCTTCTCCCATCAATATATTTTGACTCAATTCCCAATTTTTCACCAATCGCTGTTGCGATCTTTCCACCTCCATGAACTAAAATTTTTTTATTTTTTATATCTGAAAAATCTTTTAAAAAAGAATCAAGATTCGCAGAATCATCGATTACATTTCCGCCAATTTTTATGACAAATAATTTTTCTTTTCTTTCTGAAAAATTACTCATGATAATCCGTTTAAAATATTCGCTAATACCGCCTGTGCAGCCCATACACGGTTTCCAGCCTCTTCTGTAACAATGCTGTTTTTACTGTCTAATATTTCATCACTCAATTCTACATTTCTTCTCACCGGCAGACAATGCATCACTTTGGCATTATTGGTAATTTGCAATTTCTCTTTGGTGAGCATCCAGTTATTTTCAACCGGAATTATTTTTCCATAATCCTGGTAATTGCTCCAGTTTTTTACATAAACAAAATCAGCATCTTTCAATGCCTCTTGCTGGTCGTTTGTAATCATTGCATCCTTTGTAAAACGCTTATCAAGATCATAACCTTCGGGATTTGCAATAACAAAATCTGTATGTTTCCATGCATTTACCCATTCTGAAAAACTATTTGCAACGCACTGGGGCAAAGGCTTAACGTGAGGTGCCCATGTTAAAACCACTTTTGGGGTTGTTTTGTTTTTTAAAGGAAGATGTTCACGAATAGTAATCACATCAGTAAGACTTTGCAACGGATGAACAGTGGCACTCTCCAAACTAACAACAGGAATTCCGCAATATTTTACAAACTGATGGAGAATTTTTTCCGCATAATCTTCTTCGCGGTTTTTTAATGAAGGAAAAGTACGTACACCAAGAATATCAAAATAATTTCCCAATATTGGCGCAGCATCTTTTACATGCTCTGCAGTTGTTCCGTTCATAATGGCACCCTCTTCAAATTCAAATGACCAGCCTTCCTGCGTAGCATTAAAAACAATCGCTTCCATTCCAAGATTTTGTGCAGCGATTTGGGTGCTCAAACGTGTGCGCATGCTGGGATTCAGAAATAACAAACCAATTCGTTTTCCTTTTCCCAAACTCTGATTTGATAAAGGATTTCTTTTAAAATCTAAGGCAGTTTTTATCAAAAAATCTATATTGCCTGCATCGTGTACTGAAAGGAAATTTTTCAATATTTATTTTAATTAATTTTAATGAACAATAAATTAAGCGTTGATTGAAGCAGAGATATTTTCAGTTTTTGAAACAAGAAATGCCACTTCTTCTTTCAAGGCTTTTAGGAATTTATCCGCATCATTTTTTGTCAAAGCCAGCGAAGGCAATAACCTGATAACATTCGGCTTTGCTTCTCCGGTGAAAATTTTATGTTTATACAAAAGATTTTTTTTCAAATCTTTTAATTCATCCGGAAGATCAAAACCAATCATCAAACCTTTGCCACGAACATTTTTTAACTCCCGGATTTGCGATATTTCTTCTATCAGATAATTTCCAATTTCTTCTGCATTCTGCATCAGGCTTTCTTTTTCTATCACCTCCAAAACAGCTATGGCTGCGGCACAGGCAAGGTGATTGCCACCAAAAGTAGTTCCGAGCATAAAATATTTCGGCGCTATTTCGGGTGAAATCGAAATCGCTCCAATTGGAAAACCATTTCCCATTCCTTTTGCCATAGAATAAATATCCGCATTTACTTCTGCATAATCGTGAGAATAAAATTTTCCGGTTCTTCCGTAGCCACATTGAACAGAATCAGCAATGAAAACAGCACCATATTCTGTGCACAAATTGCGTATCAGTTGTAAAAAAGATTTGGATGCTACCCTTATTCCGCCCACACCCTGTATGCCTTCGGCAATTACCGCACAAATTTCTTTCGGATGATTTTCAAAATATTCTTTCAGCGCTTCTTCCTCATTAAAAGGAAGAAAAACAACATTATCTGTTTCATTTACAGGAGCAATAATAGAAGGATTATCTGTCGCAGAAACTGCAAGCGAAGTACGCCCGTGAAATGCTTTCGTGAAAGCTATTATTTTTTTTCTTCCATTATGAAATGAAGCAAGCTTCAAGGCATTTTCATTTGCTTCAGCACCGGAATTACAAAGAAATAACTGGTAATCATTCTTCCCTGAAACCTTTCCAAGTTTATCTGCAAGTTCCTGTTGTAAAGGAATTTGAATAGAGTTAGAATAGAAAGCAATTTTCTCTAATTGTTCTTCCATTTTTTGCACCCAATGAGGATGTGTATGGCCAATACTAATTACTGCATGGCCACCATACATATCTAAATATTCATTTCCCAAATCGTCCCAAACATAAGAGCCACGTGCTTTTACGATGTTGATGTCGTTGATCGGATAAACGTCGAATAGTTTCATTTTCTGTAGCGGCAACCCTTGCGGTTGCCCAATTTTTTATTTCATTAAAAATATATTGGCGGTCGCAAGGGCCGCCCCTATTAAAATAATATACCTGTTAATTTAAGAACTGAGCTCAAACGCAAGGGCCGTCCCCTACTAAAAATAATTCGCTTTCAATTTCAATCCTTCCGTTTCATTCAATCCAAACATAAGATTCATATTTTGCACCGCATGGCCGCTTGCACCTTTTAATAAATTATCAAGTACAGAATGAATGACCAAAATATCACCCACTTTCTCCAGGTTGATAAAACAATTATTTGTATTTACTACTTGTTTTAAAAAAATTGGTTCACGCGTAACTTTTACGAAAGGATGGCCATTGTAAAAATCTTCGAAAGCTTCATACATCTCCGGCAATGTTTCGCTACATTTCAATTGTGATGTAATAAAAATGCCACGAGTGAAATCTCCACGCCACGGCACAAAATGGATGGACGGAATTGATTTACCAGAAACAGATTTCAATGTTTCATTTATTTCAGTGAGATGCTGATGTGTTAACGATTTATATGCCTGTACATTATTTTCTCGCCAGGAAAAATGAGACGTAGCCGATAAAGATTGCCCCGCGCCGGTAGAACCTGTAATACCCGTCGTATATACATCCTGGAGCAAATTCATCTTCCCAATTGGCAATAATCCAAGTTCTATTGCAGTGGCAAAGCAACCGGGATTTGCAATGTTATCTGCATTCCTGATTTCTTCCCTGTTTATTTCCGGAAGACCATAAATAAATTTTCTGTTTTGAAATACAGATTTTTCTTTCAAGCGAAAATCCTGTGAAAGGGAAATTATTTTAATGTTTTCGGGAACAGCATTTTGCTCTAAAAATTTTACTGAATCCCCATGTCCTACACACAAAAAAAGCACATCAACATCATCATCCATTTCGTGTGAAAATTGCAAATCTGTTTCGCCAACCAAATCCTGGTGAACGAGATGCAATTGCTTACCTGCGTTGCTTTTGCTATGAATGTAAATTATTTCTGCAGCAGGATGATTAATCAAAAGCCTGATCAATTCACCGCCTGTGTAACCTGCACCACCAATAATTCCTACTCTGATTTTTTTCATAATTCTATATTTATCCGGTCGTTGGAAATGGAAGGCTGAGAACAAAGAATAAATTCTAGATTGCTGGTTCCATTATTAATTATCCGGTGTTTTTTGCCTGCTGATATCTGCAAACCTTCATGTACACTTACTTCTATTTGTTTCCCTTCAATTTCAAAAGTTGCCGTTCCTGCTAATATAAAAAAGAACTGTTCACTCTTATCGTGATAATGCAATTGTTCCAAAGCGCCAGGTGGCATCATTTCCTGCTTCACAGAAAAACCAACATTATCAACCAAATCCCAGCTCACACACACATTACCCCATTTGTATTGTTTTAGAGGCCTATATTTTGATACAATATTATTCATTCGCTTTTTTAACAGCATGATAAATTGCTGTTTGATTTCCAAATATTTTACTAAATCCTCTCACATCTTCGCCGCTCCAGCCAGCATTCATCTCACCATATTTTCCAAATTTACTACTCATTAAATCAAAAGGCGATTCTATTCCCAAAATCTGAAAGCGATAAGGCAACAATTGAATGAAAACATCGCCTGTTACATTTTGCTGTGAACAAGTAAAAAAAGCTTCAATATCGCCCATAACCGGATCGAGCAATTGACCTTCGTGCAACCAGTTTCCATAAAAATCTGCCAGCTGGCTTTTTAGCGTTAACTGCCATTTGGTGAGCACATGTTTTTCCAAAGCATGATGTGCTTTGATGATCAAAACAGAAGCGGCTGCTTCAAAACCAACTCTTCCTTTGATACCAATAATTGTGTCCCCAACATGCACATCGCGTCCAATTGCAAAAGGCCCGGCAATGCTTTGCAAATACTGAATGGCTTCTACAGGATGCTCAAATTTTTTATCATCAATTTCTTTCAATTCTCCTTTTTCGAAATGCAATTTTATTTCTTCAGGATTTTGCTTGCTCAATTGTGTAGGCCACGCTTCTTCGGGTAACATTCCTTTGGAAGATAACGTTTCTTTTCCACCCACGCTTGTTCCCCACAAACCTTTATTGATAGAATAAACCGATTTTTCAAAGTTCATATTTACACCTTTCGATTTGAGGTAATCTATCTCCTGTTGACGTGATAATTGCATGTCCCGTATAGGTGTAATAATCTCAACTCCCGGAATCATAATATGAAAAATCATATCAAATCTTACCTGGTCATTTCCTGCTCCGGTACTTCCATGCGCAACAGCATCAGCGCCAATTTTTTTTACATGTTCCGCAATATGCAAAGCCTGGGAAACCCGCTCTGCGCTTACGCTTAACGGATATGTATTGTTTTTTAAAACATTCCCATAAATCAGATACTTTATAATATTATCATAATAACTTTTTGTGGCATCTATTGTCGTATGCGAAGCAACGCCAAGCGCTTTTGCATGTTGTTCAATATGATCCAGTTCTTCTTTTGAAAAGCCACCTGTATTTACAATTATACTATGCACTTCATACTGCAATTCATCGGTAAAATATTTCACGCAATAAGAAGTATCCAAACCACCACTACAACCAATTACAACTTTTTTATTCATTCATTATTTATTTAAACGTTTCAAAATTAAAGATTAAAGAAAAAGCTGAAAATAGAATGAGGCTTTTCATTTTTTTTCTTTTTCAGATAATTTAAAAGCCTGTTTTTTTTCAGCCGCATAAACCTTTCATAAATCTTTGAGTTTGTCTTAAAATCTTTTTCGGTTTCTTCAGGCGTATAATGGTCTTTGGGATCATAAAGCATGGCGGTGCACAAACAATTTTTTCTGCCTTTACTCATCAATATTTCATAATTCACGCAGCTTTTACAACCTTCCCAAAACTTATCATCATCAGTAAGCTCGGAATAGGTTACCGGCTCATAACCCAAGTCGCTATTGATTTTCATAACTGCAAGGCCTGTGGTAAGGCCAAAAATTTTCGCTTCAGGATATTTCTCGCGCGAGAGTGCAAATATTCTTTGTTTAATGGTTTTCGCTATGCCTGATTTTCTGAATTCCGGCGCTACAATGAGGCCACTGTTAGCCACAAATTTTTCATGGCCCCAGGCTTCGATATAACAAAAACCTACCCATTTATTTTCTTTTGTAAGTGCTATTACCGCCTTTCCTTCTTTCATTTTGTATGAAATATATTCAGGAGAGCGCCTGGCAATTCCTGTGCCGCGCGCTTGGGCAGACGCAGCCATTTCATCTGTTATCAAAGATGAATAATTTATATCGTCAGGAGTTGCAACACGAACAATAATATTTGATTGTTCCAATTTGCAAGAAATTTAAATTTTGAAAAAGAGGGAGAAATTCGGTGGATATTTTTTCACTGATAGGGGCGGTTTCAACTGCTCGGCCTATCAGCATCCACGTCGTGATGATAAAGATAAATATACCGTTGCCGGGGAAAAGAAATTATATAGAATATTTTTTTTCAAGGCCTGTATTATTGTTTTAAAAAATTGAATAGCAAAAGTAATATATAAATGAATATGAGGAATATTTTTTTGTAAATATTTTGTTAGGACTGAGATAAAAAATTCAGCATCAAACAAAGAAATAATTTGAAATCCTGTTTTCTTCTTCTTTTTTCATTTTTTTCTTGGAAGAAGGTGATTATGGAATTGTTTATCAGGGATATTATTATCTTTCCGCAAAATTTTTTCATGCAAGAAAACAGACCAAAACTTGATATTATCAACATGCTCCTGGAAGATTGCATCATGGCTTTTCCGGTTTCAACTTTTGTGATCAGTATTTACCAGCAATACCAAAGGCGTGGCTGGCTTAGCAAAAAACAATTACAAGGCTTGTACGATAAAGCTTCAAAAATAAAT
>JBQCFO010000617.1:0-4344 GCA_051959055.1 Ginsengibacter sp.
AAAATTGGTTTTGCAAATTTTATCCTCGCATATATTCGCCAACTGACTTACTGGGATAACAATTAGAAAACATTTTCTTAATCATAAATTAATACCAAGACTAATTGAAAGCCCCATAGGTCATTGATCGAAAAATCAATGTTTAACCTTATTTGACGACTATTGTATGGATCTTACTAACCTGAACAGAGATAAGAAAAACCGCAGAAAAACCTCGCCTGATCTCAGCACTATGATCTATGGCAAAGTACCGCCGCAGGCCAAGGAGCTTGAGGAAGCTGTGCTTGGCGCCATCATGCTGGAGAAAGGTGCTTTCGATGCAGTTATTGAAATTTTAAAGCCGGAATGTTTTTATGTTGATGCACATCAACGTATTTTCCGTGCAATGCAAGGCCTGGCTAACAAAAGCCAGCCGATCGATATTTTGACGGTTGTGGAAGAATTGCGCAGCCGTGAAGAACTGGACATGGTTGGCGGACCCTACTATGTAACAAAACTTACTAATTCGGTTGTTTCTTCCGCAAATATTGAAGCTCACTCAAGAATTGTCCTTCAAAAATTTATTCAACGTGAACTCATCCGCATCAGTGGAGAAATAATTTCCGATGCCTATGAAGACAGTACCGATGTTTTTGACCTGTTAGATATGGCAGAATCCAAACTCTTTGAGATTACCAATAAACACCTGAAAAGAGATTATGCGAGCATTGATTCTGTATTGGTAAAAACGATTCAGCGCATTGAGGACCTCCGTACGCGGCAGGATGAAATAACGGGGGTACCCACTGGTTTTCCAACGATTGATCGTGTTACGTATGGATGGCAGGCGAGCGATTTGATTGTTCTTGCTGCCCGTCCGTCGGTTGGTAAAACGGCTTTTGCATTAAATCTTGCGCGAAACGCGGCCCTTCATCCTACCAAGCCTACACCGGTTGGATTCTTCTCGCTGGAAATGAGTGCCAGCCAGCTAGTGCAAAGAATTTTAAGTGCCGAAAGCGGAATTCTTCTGGAAAAGATTGCGCGTGGAAAACTGGAGCAGCATGAAATGGAAGAGCTTTATAAAAAAGGGATCAACCGTCTTTCATCAGCGCCCATTCATATTGACGATACGGCAGCTTTGAATATTTTTGAGTTAAGAGCGAAGTGCAGAAGATTGAAAAATAAACACAATGTTGGATTAATTATTATTGATTATCTGCAATTAATGAGTGGCACCGGTGAAAACCGCAACGCCAACCGTGAGCAGGAAATCAGCCGTATTTCCCGTGATTTAAAAGGCCTTGCAA
Organism: Ginsengibacter sp.; assembly: GCA_051959055.1. Taxonomy (GTDB): domain Bacteria; phylum Bacteroidota; class Bacteroidia; order Chitinophagales; family Chitinophagaceae; genus Ginsengibacter. The sequence continues at coordinate 1,287 of JBQCFO010000617.1, forward strand.
AAGAATTACAGGTTCCCATTATTGCACTCAGTCAGCTGAGCCGTGAAGTGGAAAAAAGAAAAGAAGGAAGTAAAATCCCGCAGTTGAGCGATTTGCGCGAATCAGGAGCGATTGAGCAGGATGCAGACATGGTTGTATTTCTGTATCGTCCGGAGTATCATGATATTCATGCAAATGAAAACGGCGAATCTACCAAAGGCGAAACGCAGGTTCGTATTGCAAAACATAGAAATGGACAGTTGGAAACCATTCCATTAAAAGCCTTATTGCACATTCAAAAATTTGTGGAACCGGATGATAATGATTTTGGAAATAGTTTGCCTCCCGGCAATTTCAGGCCGGTAAAAGATCTCGATGGAGGCGGTGGCGCCAAACTTTATTTCCAGGCGGGCAGCAAAATGAACCACGAAGAATTTGATGAAGACGCTCCTTTTTAATTATCGGTTTTTCTGTTATTTACTTTTATTTGGATTGATCAAGAAAAATATCAATGGCATCTCCCTTTTTTTTTGAAGAAAATTTACCGGTCTCGGAAAATTTTATTTTAAGTGAAGAAACATCCAAACATGTTTCACAGGTGTTGAGGATGAAAGAAGGTGAAGAAATCAGGATTACTAACGGTCATGGACACACGATCACTGCAGAAATAGTTTTGCCAGATAAGAAAAAGACGAAAGTAAAAAGGATCGAAACAAAATTTTCTGAATCACAAAATCCAAAAATAGTTATTGCCATCTCCTTAATTAAAAATACAAACCGCTTCGAATGGTTTGTAGAAAAAGCAACAGAGATTGGTGTTTCAGCGATTATTCCTATGATTTGTAAGCGTTCTGAAAAAACTCATTTCAGGATCGAAAGAATCCGTTCTATTTTGATAAGTGCCATGCTGCAGAGCCAACAATCATGGCTGCCTGAATTATCGGAGCCTGTAAAATATTCTGATGTAATTAAGGATGAAAACCAGGAGCAAAAATTTATTGCGCATTGTCTTCCTGAAGAAAAAACAGCGTTAAAAGACGCCTCCATAAAAGCAAATTCAAAAATAATTTTAATTGGCCCTGAAGGAGATTTCACCGAAGAAGAAATTCAAGAGGCCATTCAAAAAAATTATCTTCCGGTAACGCTTGGCGATACAAGGCTGAGAACAGAAACGGCGGGAATTGTAGCAGCTGTATTATTAAAATGAAAAATAAGGAACGGAAAAGCCAGGAAGGAAAAGACCAAGAAGGTTTCTAATGACACGTTTATATAGAAAAGCTCTTTCAAAAACCTTCTTGGTTTGCTGTAAACATTTTTTTAAGGATAAAGTAAAAGTGTCTTTATTTTTTTGAAAAAAAGAAAATAGAAAATTCGGTTATTTGTTGCTTTGTTGAATACAGCAACCATTTTTTGCACAAAAAAAACCGCATTAAAAAGAAACGCGGTTTTAACCAAGAAGGTTTCTCATGAACCTTTATATATATATAAAAGCTCGTTGCAAAAACCTTCCTGGTTTTGCTATCTATAATCAATATTATTCCTGAACAACAAGTCTGAAGCCATTTCCGTGAATATTGACAATTTCAATATTCGGATCGCCTTTTAAATATTTTCTGAGCTTGGCGATATATACATCCATGCTTCTGCCGTTGAAATAAGTATCGCTTCCCCAGATTTTTTTCAAGGCTGTTTCTCTTGGCAAAAGGTCATTTTTATATTCAGCCAGCATTTTTAATAGTTCATTTTCTTTCGGTGATAATGTTTGAATATCCTTGCCAATACCCAACTGCCGTAATCTTGGATTAAAGTGATATTTACCTAAATCGTATTCTGCATTCGCTTCTTCACGATGCAATTCTTCATTTCGTTTTAAGATGGCTTTTATTTTATGAAGCAATACATCACTGTCAAAAGGTTTGGTGATATAATCGTCGGCACCGAGTTTATACCCTTTAATAATGTCGTCTTTCATGGTTTTTGCTGACAGAAAAAATAGAGGCATATCCGGATCCACATTTCTGATTTCTTCTGCCACTGTAAAGCCATCCATGTTTGGCATCATTACATCGAGCAGGCACAAATCAAATTTCTCACGCTGAAAAGCAGCAAGGCCAAGCCTTCCATCTCTTTCCAGTACCACATCGTAATCATTCAGTTCGAGGAAATTTTTCAAGACCATTCCGAGGTTCGGATCGTCTTCACAAATTAGAATTTTAGGTTTGTTATTTTCCATACTTTTTTTTTAATTCTGAATAAAGGTATTTACTTTTTATAAAATATCTTTTACATATTTAATGCCATAATTTAACAGATGTAAATGTATTGAGCTAAAAGTTAAGACAATCTTATCATTTTCATTTTCAGTTTGTAACTTTCAAAAAAATTTTTCGAATGGACAATAGACAAACGTTTATACAGGCTATGAAAAATGGCTATTCTTTTAACGGAGAAACAATCAAAATTGGCGCTGCCATTCTGAATGGCGAAGTAATTCCGGAAGCCGAAATATTTCTTCCCCTTTCTACCATGAATCGCCACGGCCTGGTAGCAGGCGCTACAGGAGGAGGAAAAACAAAATCTTTTCAAATGATCGCAGAAGGATTAAGCGATGCCAGTGTTCCGTGTTTGCTGATGGATATCAAAGGCGATCTGAGTGGAATTGCAGAAGCTGGTACATCAAATGATAAAATTACTTCACGGTACCAAAAATTAAAGATGGATTATAAACCTTCTACTTTTCCGGTTGAGTTGCTTACATTAAGCAATCAGAAAGGAGTAAGGTTGCGTGCAACGGTGTCAGAATTCGGGCCAATTCTGATGAGCAAAATATTAGGATTAAATGATACCCAGGGTGGCGTAGTAGCGATGATTTTTAAATATTGCGACGACAATAAACTTCCGCTACTCGATTTAAAAGATTTTATTAAAGTATTGCAATATGCAGGGAATGAAGGGAAGGCAGAGTTGCAGGCTTCTTATGGAAAAAAATAGACAACATCTACAAGAACAATGATAAGAAAAGTTATCGAACTGAAGAAACAGGTATCGTATTTATAAATATGATAAAAAAGATTATGAG
>JBQCFO010000618.1:0-2426 GCA_051959055.1 Ginsengibacter sp.
CAAAATTTAAAACGACTTGGTGTTGATGTTTACAGCGTTACCTGTGATGGGCATTCGGCAATATTAAAAGCGGTAACGAAAGTTTACCCAAATGCAGTCATACAGAGATGTTTAGTGCATATAAAACGCCAGACGCAGAACCATTTAAGCAGAAAGCCCAAGTTAGAATTAGCAAGGCAATTACTCATTATTTCGCAAAAAATTACCGGTATCAGGAGTATAGAGCAGGCTAATTATTGGCTTGTTGAGCTACATAACTGGCATGAAAAAAACAGGCATTTCGTAAATGAAAAAACGATCAATGAGATAAGTGGAAGATGGTGGTACAAACATAAGAGTTTACATCTGGCAACAACTCATTTAATCAAAGCAATTCCGAATCTTTTTTGTTATTTAAATGATCCTGACATACCATACACCAGCAATCAGGTAGAATGCTATTTTTCTCATCTAAAAGAAAAATTAACCTTGCATAGGGGATTGAGATTTGAGAGTAAAAGGAATTTTATCAGGTGGTATATCTATTTCAAAAATCAACGATCCAAATGAGTTTTTTGCCATAAGGCATACCAATAATGAATAAAAAAGACGGCCTTTAAAGACCGTCCGCATTATTGTTTATGCACCAAATTATTGCTCGCAAGTTGCTCTCCAGCAGAGCTGGCTACCCTTCATTTGGCAAAACAAAATTCCTGTTATTTTATCAGCAAAAAAGCACCATTTTTGACCACATTGCCTTTTTTCGGGCCATTCAAAATTATAGTTTTCAGTTCAACATTTGATCGTTAATGACTTTATCCACTAAATGGCTCCCTTCAATTTTGGAAGGATTTCCGTTCGCCATTTGTGGATAAAGCTTCAGTGCTGATGCTGGTCTTCTGTAATTCTTTTCTGCAAAAACCTTTGGTGCTTTATAACCTAAAGATTTGTGCGGTCTGCTGTTATTATAATCAATCATCCACTCTTCTGCTTTTTCTCTTACCTCTGTAAGTGTTGTAAATACATAGGCGTTTAATAGCTCTTTTCTGATGTTGCCATTGCATCTCTCTACAAATGCATTTTGCATCGGCTTACCTGGTTGTATAAACACCAGTGTGATCTTGTTTTGTTTACACCACTGATCCAGCTTATGCGATATGAACTCTGGACCGTTGTCTACCCGAATGATATTTGGCAAGCCCCTGAACTCTTTTAGATATTCCAAAACTCTGATCACTCTTAATGTTGGCAAAGACAGATCTGCTTCGATATGCAACAACTCTCTGTTGTAGTCATCTACGATGTTGAGTAGTCTATACCTTCTCCCATCCCAAAGTGTATCACTCATGAAGTCGATACTCCACACTTCATTCATTACTTCAGGTTGATATAAAGCTTGCTTTACCCTCGCAGGCAATCGTTTCTTGCTTCTTCTCCGGATGTTAAGCCTCAGATCAGTATAGACCCAGTAAACCCGTTTATGATTCCAGACAAAGCCTTTGTTTCTGATGCGGTGATAGCTTTGCCAAAAACCGATAGCAGGATGTTTAGCAACTAAGCTGATCAACTCATCTACTATTTCACCATCCAGTTTAAGTTTAGGCTTATACTGCACTGTGCTTCTCTGCAGCCCCAAAGTTTTACAAGCCTGACGCTGACTGACTCCATGCTCAATCATCATGTGGTCAGCCAGGCTGCGTTTATCGTCAGGCTTTACAGCTTTTTTGCAACAGCATCCTTTAAAGCTTCATGAACTAAGCTCAAGTTTGCATACATCCGCTTAAGTCTTGCATTCTCTTCCTCCAGTTCTTTCATCTTTTTAAGCTCCGCTACCTCCATACCACCATAGCGTTGACGCCACTTGTAGAAAGAAGCTGTAGTAATACCTAACTCTCTGCAGATATCCTCTGCTTTACGACCATTCTCATGTTCTTGAATGGCTTTTACAATCTGTGTCTCTGTGAATCTTGTCTTTCTCATATCTACCAGTTAAAATTAATGACTTTATCAACTTTTAAATGGCTGAACTTTGGGGAAGCTTACAATATTACTTTTTGCATCTCCATTTCTGGTCCTTGTAACTTATCTAATGACCGCAAAAAGTAAATCCTTTTGGAAAATATTTACAGCTCATACGATTGCTTTTATAATTTACATGACATTTTTAATTAACTACTCTAAGCTATTGACTGGACATGATGAATATGGACTTGGACAACTTGGGCTTATAATATTATTCATTATTGGACACATAATAATTGGCTTTGCACATGGACTTTTTATAACGCTTAAAAGACGACAAACTAGTCGTAAAAATTAACTTGACGAATAATAAATAACAATTATGAGCAAAATTATCTTTGACAGCGGTATATCACTTGACGGCTTTTTTGCGGGCGATCACAGAAGTCCGGAAAATCCAATGGGCGGCGTTTCGGGAAAAATTC
>JBQCFO010000619.1:0-10970 GCA_051959055.1 Ginsengibacter sp.
CTGAAGTAAATGGAATTTTCTCAAACAATATTACCGGATATTACCATATTATTCAATTATTTATACGAAGAAAAAGGAGAAATGGGAAATAAGAAAATGAGAAAATGAGGAAATGGGAAAATGGGAAAATTATGGGCTACAAGTGTTTTTGTAAATCTGATGATTTTATACTTTTTCATTATAATCTGATTGAGTAAAGAAAGTAATAATGAAGATTTTTTTTTTCAATGCGGCTTGTGTTCAGAAAGCTGCTTAAAAGTCAGATTCAATTTGCGAGACAAAATCATGGCAGTAAAGGAACAATATGAAAGATTCCTGTTTCCCATCTACAACGGTTCGTTCTTCACCGAACCGCTTATAGAAAGAAAAATGTGACTCGTGGACACGAACCATGGCAGCCATCAGCTTTTTTTCCTCAATAACGCTTCCAGGTAATAATAATCTGCATAATTTATCGGTACATCTACTTCACTGTTCGATGGTTTGGAGCCGGTACTGTGCATTAAGATAAAACCATCATTTTCCCCCAAAGGCGAACGATAATGATCAGTAAGACTCTTCATGATTTTATCGGCAGCTTTTTTGTAACTGACGCTATTTTTACTATATGCAGCCAACTCGTACAATGCAGACGCAATCACCGCTCCGGCAGATGCATCCCTTGGTTCATCGGGAATATCCGGCGCATCAAAATCCCAGTAAGGAATGCCATCTTTTGGCAAATTTGCATGGTTCAGGATGAAAGAAGCAATATGCTCAGCCTGCGTTAAAAAATCTTTATTTTTTGTTTCCCGATAGCACATAGTGAAGCCATATAATCCCCACGCCTGTCCACGCGCCCATGCCGATTCATTGCTGTATCCCTGGTGAGTGGTTTTTTTAATAATTTTTCCAGTGGCAGAATCATAATCTACTACATGGTAAGAGCTGTAGTCTGGCCGGTAGTGATTTTTCATGGTATTCACTGCATGGGTAAATGCGATTTTATAAAAAGAAGAATCACCGGTTAATTTTGTCGCTTCAAAGAGCAGCTCCAGGTTTATCATATTATCAATGATTACCGGGTAATCCCACTTTTGCTTGTTGTGATCCCACGATCTGATAACACCTGCGGTTGGATTAAAACGGGTGCTTAATGTTTTGGCAGACTGAATAATAACATCTTTGTAATGCGCATCCTTTGTGAGTTTGTAGCCATTTCCAAAACTGCAATAAATTTTAAATCCCATATCATGGGTGGTGCTGTTGAATTTTTCCCGTTCAATATCCGCAGTAAATTTCTCTGCTTCTTTTTTCCATTCGTTATTCCGGGTATATTGGTATAAAAACCAAAGCTGGCCCGGGAAAAAACCACTTGTCCAGTCGCGGGAGGTTACCAGTTTTAGCTTACCATCCTCCAATGTACGGGGCGAAACCAATTCGCCGGTATTACTTCCCGGAGTGGCCCCTTTCGTTACCGATGCTTTATTTTGTTTTGCTTTCGCAATTTCAACGAGCATCAATTTGGTTTGTTTTTCGACACCTGAAAAGATTGCGGCAACAGAGGCAGGCTTAGGCGAAACAGGGATTAACTGCACCTCCAGTAATTTCATCAGCTCTTTTCCGGCAATAGTAACCGGGGCAATTTTCAGATGATGAATTCCGGCTTGTAAAGAAATAGTTTCCAATTCACGGGTAATTACATCGGTACTTTTGCCGCCGGCGATTACCGGTTGCTGAATATAAAAATCATCGACCGTCGCGGAATACATTCCACCGGCTGATTCTTTAGGCGCTATATATTTAATTAATATTTTAAAATCGGCCGAAGATGATGTACGAAAGTTCCAGCTAAGGTTTTGTTCTTTAGAATTCCATCCTTCCACATAATAACGATCTGTTTTTCCATCACCAAAACTAAAACCCCTTCCCGTCTGAACTGCATCATAAGCCAGCAATCTTGTTTTGGATACATTTACCGAAACAAAGGGGCCGTCTTTTCCAATCTTAGCATCTGACGATTTATTGCCGGGCAGAAGTTCAACTACCAACACGGTATTTACAGTATCTATCGCTTTTGCCGGAAGCTGGATGAGTACATCTTCTTTGTTTATTCTTTTTGCAACAAATTGTTTTTTTGAATCGGACAACAGGTAAACTTTGCCGATATTATTTTGTAATCCACCTACATACAATTTACCATTGGCAGGCCACTCAAAAACGTGTAGAAATAACTTATTCTTTTTTAAAGTAGATACACCCCAGCTTTGTAATGGCAAAGCGCTGGAGGCAGTGCCATAAATACTTTCGCCGTTTTTATCCATCCATTTACCGATGCCACTCAAAATACTTTCGTCTTTTACATCAAAAGTTCCATCGCCTTTCGGCCCAATATTCATCAGCAAGTTGCCACCGCGGGATGCGGCACTGGCCAGCAACCTGATAAAATGAGCAGGTGGTTTGTGGCTTTGATCAAATTTAGAGTAGCCATACGATTCGTTTGTGGTGGGTATCGCTTCCCAATCTCCTGATACCGGATAAAATTCGGCAGGCCTGTCGGCTGTGTTTTTATAATCACCAAAATTGGCTTCGGCACTTCTTACCAAACGACCATTTACCACCACACCCGGATCCGATTTGCGAATGGCTTTTAATATCCTGACATTTTCTGACAATGGTAATTTTTGAGGTGTATCAAACCATAAAATATCAGGATGATATTTTGCAATCAATTCTTTTATCTGCGGAATCGCTTTTTCATCTACATATTTTTTTGCTTTGGTTAATAATTCAGGACGCAGGTCGTACCAGTTTCTGCCCCCATATAAGTTAAGATCGCCGCCCGGATTTTTATACTCCCAATCATTCCCGGGTGCATTTGGGTCTTCCCAATCAAAAGCATGTGAGTAGTAAAAGCCAAATTTCAATCCATATTTTTTACAGGCGGCTGAGAGTTCTGCCATCGGATCTCTTTGAAATGGCGTTTGCTTTTTTATGTTAAAATCAGAAACATCGGATGGATACATGGCAAAGCCATCATGATGCTTGGATGTGATAATCATGTATCTCATGCCGGCGTTCTTTGCGTTTTTAACCCACTCGTCTGCATTAAATTTTACAGGATTGAATCTATGCGCCAGTTCCAGGTAGTCTTTGCGGGAAATTTTTTCTTTCCGCATCAGATGCTCTGCGTAGCCGCCCACTTGCTTTCCCTTCCATTCACCTCCTGCTTCGGAGTACACTCCCCAATGAATGAACATGCCAAACTTCGCCTGCCGCCACCATTCTATCCGCTGATCATGATTTTTCATAGAAGCGGTCCACCAACCCTTTTCTGCATCATCAATTGCCTGGCGGTCTCTTTGCTTTCCGGTGTTAAACATTTGCGTGTCTTCATCGCCGTTAGTTTGTGCGAAAGAAGGGATGGAAATCAATAAGAAAAGAGGCAAAGAAAAAATAAAGGGTTTCAAGAATTTCAATTTCATACAAAAGGATTTTTTCACAGTAAAAGAACAAATAAGCTGATTTTTAATTTCAGAATAAACATTTAAAGAACAAACGAAAGTGATTAACTTATACTTAATTCAACCAAATCAATGGATGGCGCACCGGAAGATTACGAATCACTTCTTCCACTGCCGGATGATGATCCAAATTTTTCCATGTAGAAAACCATTCTTTGTTATTAGCGGCTTCTGCGCCAAAAATCAGGAAAGGTTGCGCCACCGGCCATTCATCCCAATACATGACGTCTTTTTTAAAAGGCCATTTATTTTTATCGGCAACATACGGATATAAAAATTCAATTCCTTTTTTTATTGATTTCCCGTCTGCTGTCTGATACTTCCACAAATCATTTTCTTTAGAAGAAAGAATCTGGCAAAGGGTAGTCATGGCATCTAAATTAAAAATTGAATAACCATAAGGCTTGGTCCTTGCCGTTTCGCGCGGGAAGCTGCCGTCATTTGCCATTTGGCCTGGAAGAAAAACATTTTTATAACGATCACTGCAAAATTCCATCAGCTTTTTATTTCCGGTAAACTTCGAAAAAGCAGCCACCTGCATTGCCCAGCAGGTTCCGTGGTTGTTGGCAGCATTCATTTCAGCTTTGCCATACGGGTGAGTGGTAAGCCATTCAAGGTATTTATTAAACCAGCTTTTGATTGCTGCCAAAGCATTTTTATCCATTGCAGCATCATTTTCCATCACCAATAAACCCTGCGCTACCTCCATTAGTTGAATTGTATCAATAATTCCGATACCTCTGCCGGTAAATCTTCCTTTAATAGCCTGCGCATAAAGAAGGTTCGGATTCATCATAGTAGCCGTATCTGCAAACCAGGCTCTGCAATGCTTCATTGCCTGATGTACATATTTTTTATCCCCTGTTATTTTATAAGCAGATGCGAGCGCGCCCACAATTTTGCTCAGACGTATCATGGCAAGCCGGTGCGCTACAAAATTGTTCGGATTGGTCATGCCATCGCGCTGAATATAAGGGCTGTCGGGGCTTACAGGATTAGGCCACCAATAATCTCCTTCACTGAAAAAATCGTGCTTGCCGCCGGCGCTTCTCGGTGAGGACTGAGCAGTAACCGTTATGGGCTGCTGCTGCATTGCCCATTCAGCTTCTTTCATTACCTGGATGCGCAATATTTCTGTCTCCTCATTTTTAAAGGATGGCGAGGCAGCAGCAATCTTCTTTTGCCCGGAACAGGAAAACAACATACAGCATATAAAACACGGTATAAAAAATAATGCAATTTTCATTTTTATATTTTTTTCAAATTCCTCAGGGTTTTTTTGTCATAAACTTCCATGTTACCTTATTGATGGTATTTGGCTTTCCTTTGATAGCTGCGGAAATAGTTCCTTTGCGATTCTCCACTCTTATCTCTCTCCAACTGTAAGCTCCTATTTCATAATCGAAGGTTTCGCCATCATCATCATATAATTCATATTTACCGGGTTTTTCCCCATAATATCTTATTTCTAAATCAACCTTCTCTCCTGCTTTTGGTGCATGTAGTCGTGGCTTCATCATCGGAATAATGCCACCATCTTTTACATACACCGGAATTTTATCCAATCCCGGAGACACGGTAATAATTTGTCCATCTCCGGCAAACTCTCCTGTATAGAAATCATACCATTTTCCTTTTGGCAAAATCACTTTCCTGGAGGTTTCGCCGGTAAACATAGGGGCTACCAGCAAAAATTCGCCGGCCATATATTGGTCTTTTATTTCCTTTACTGCTGCTTCTTCGTAAGGATTTTTTTCAAGATTGGTATCGGTTTTTTCTTTTTTTACCTCCATCGTAAATCCTTGTTCCATATTCATGGCACGGAAAGGCGGAGTACCTTCAAAATGATATTTGGCAAATTCACTATACCAGTATGGCATCATTTGCATCCGCAGTAACGCATATTCTTTTACCTGTGCCGCTACCTCCGGGAATGTCCATGGCTTGGTGCCGCTCGACCATGCGTTGATCATTGCCATAGGCGAAAAAACATTTGATTGAAAACGCCGTAACCATTCCTCGCCGGTTTTAGATGCCCTTACTTCCGGCGTCCACAACACACCTGCAAAACCACTGTTGATAAGTGCTGTGATAAAATCCTGGTGATTATAATAATCATTATAAATCACATAAGGAAAAGCTGTACCGCCCCCATTATTTCCTCTTACCAATCCAAAAGTTCTGCGGTTTTGCTGGTGAAACATATCCATACTGTGCCTCATGACCAGCATAGCGTAGGTTTGCCGCATCTGCTCTGCAGAATGGCCCGAAGGAAATGTAGCGACATCCGGCCATAAATAATTATCTCCACCATCCACTTCATCGAATTTATAACCACTTACCCCTATATCTACCTGGTCTTTTTTTAATTGCCCAAAGAAAATATCAGTGGCCTGTGGAATGGTGAAATCGGGCACAGCTCCCACCCAAACGGTGTGCGAGCCCGTAAAAGGCTTGATGCTTTTGTAAATAGAGGCTTCGGGCGATACATAAGGATTTGTCCAAAGATTGATGCGGATATTTTTGTCTAACATATCCCGAACAAATTGTTTGGGTTGTGGAAAACGTGTTTTGTCCCACTCAAAAGTGCAAGGATACGATTTGCTTTGCCATCCCGGCTCCAGGCCGATAAAATCCAGCGGATAGCCTCTTTCTTCGAAATCCTGTGCTTCTTTTTTTACCATATCTGCATCAAATAAACGCTGTACCCTTTGCGTAAAACCAAGCCCCCACCGCGGTGGCAACGGGCCGCCCCCATTAAATAAGTTGTAACGACGTACTGCATCGAGCATCGTCGGACCGGCAAAGACATAAATTTCGGTTCCCGGAGCTGGTACTAAAATTTCAACCGCATCAGAATAAGGACGCGATGTCCAGGTTTTATCCAGGTTCCGGTCTTTGGCAACCGGTGGATTTTTACTGTCTCTTTTTGCGGCCGTTCCTGCATATACCGTAATGTAGCGGGCAGAGTTAATAAAAACACCATAGCCTTCTGAAGATACATAAAATGGCGTCGGCGCATGGGTGCGGCCATTATCTTTTCCTCCGTAATGATCCACGTGCAATTGCAAAATTTTTCCGCGCTGATATACCGTTTGAAAATTTAATCCAAAACCAAAAAGCTGTTCAGTTTTGTTTAAAGGAAAGCTCAGATAAGTCTTCCCATCGGAAATTTTTCCAGAAATATCTTCTTTTGATAAAGGGAAAACGGCAGTGCTCATTTTTGACAGTGCATCTTTATTCGGGATGGCGCCCGCAGCATTCAGCAAATTGTACGATTCCGGCTTACCTACAATTCCTTTCCAGACACCAGTGGCCACTTCTTTCCATTCTATGCTTTGAGCGTGGCTCATCTGCGACAAAAAAACAAAAAACAGAACCAATAATTTTTTCATTTTCATACATAATTTTTAAAACAATGAATTTCAATTTTCTTTTATAAAGGCACGAGGGTATACGTCTTCCCTTTCTCTGTGTTGAAATCTATAACGTATCCGTTTTGCTGCCCAACATCTACCAACCTTGCATTTGCATCTTTTTGATACGGCGGCTTGCCGTAAATGGTATTCAAAGGATTTGGGTTTTCTCCATTTGCTTTTTTAGATTTCATCTCAATCACCTTTGCAGGTTGCAAAGTACTGATGCGGCAATTACCTCCGATTGCGGAGTAAATTTTTGCTTTGATTAATTTTCCATTTTTCCAATCCATGTCCACTGTAAAATTGCCGCGTGCCTTTATACCTTTGATCGAGCCATTTTTCCACGCACCGGGCAATGCCGGGAGTAAAGAAATAACGCCATCGTGGCTTTGTAAAAGCATTTCTGTAATACCGGCGGTGGCTCCAAAGTTGCCATCAATCTGGAAAGGAGGATGTGCATCAAACAGATTTGGATAAGTACCGCCCCCGCCCATGGTAGCTCTTTTTTCCTGTGGATTTATATAGGTAAAGGCAGAACCTAAAATCTTGTAAGCGTGCTCTGCATCGCGTAAGCGTGCCCACCAGTTTATTTTCCACGCCATAGACCAGCCGGTGCTTACATCGCCTCTTTCAAGGAGTGATTCTTTTGCGGCAGCGGCCAATTCAGGAGTTTGATTAAGCGTGATTTCATTGCCCGGAAAAAGGCCAAACAAATGCGAAATGTGGCGGTGTTTATCATTGGGATCATCCCAATCTTTGAACCATTCCTGCAATTGCCCATTCTGGCCTATATGAAAAGGGTATAATTTTTCTTTCGCTTTTATTAGATCATTTTTAAAGTCAGTATCTAAATTTAAAATCTCCGCGCTTCTAATTACTTCTGTAAATAGTTCGCGGATAATAGACATATCCATGGTAGAAGCCATGCTCAGCTGGTATTCCTTTCCCTTTATTTTTACTGTATTTTCGGGAGAGGTAGATGGATTGGTAACAAGGTAGCCGGTTTTGGGATCCACTATCAGCCATTGCAACATAAATTGAGCCGCCCCTTTCATTAAAGGATAGGCTTCGTCCTTCAGAAATTTTTTATCACCGGTAAATAAGTAATGTTCCCACAAATGGGTGCTAAACCACGCGCCTGCCATTGGCCATGCCGACCAGCGCGGCGCTCCTTTTGGATCCCAATCGTATCCTCCGGGGGGAGAAGTTTTTGCCCATAAGTCGGAGTTGTGATGTGCAACCCATCCCTGGTTAATATTATAATTAACTTTTGCGGTTTTTTGTCCGTTTACCGCAAGCTCTTTCATAAAATCAAACAACGGCAGATGACACTCTGAGAGGTTCGTGTTTTCTGCAGGCCAGTAATTCATTTCGGTGTTGATGTTGGTGGTATAGTTGCTTCCCCAGGGTGGTTGTACATGATCGTTCCAGATGCCCTGCAGATTCGTTGGCCGTGAGCCAGGCCTTGATCCGGCAATCATCAAATATCTTCCAAACTGATAATACAAAACCACAAGGCCGTTATCATGCCGGGATGTGAAATTTTTCAAACGCTTGTCCGTGGGCAGATTCATCACTTCAGGCTGGGTGCCTAAATCAAAATGCACCCTGTTAAACAATGGCTGGTAATCCGCTACATGTGCCTTCTTTAATTGACCGAACGATTTTGCCATCGCTTTTTGAAGATTTGCCTTCGCTTCTACAGAAGGATTTTTGCCATTCAATCCAGGCGATTTGTCAAATCCATTAAAACTCGTTGCTTCAGAAAGATAAATCGTAACCGCATCCGAATTCGCAACCTTTAATTCATTATTTACTTTTGTTACCGATCCATTTTGTGCTACTACTTTTACATGCACTTCAAAGTTCATTCCTTCACCATTCCAGTCGTCGTATTCTATTTGTTTGGGCTCGGATTCCCTGTTGGCAACAAACTTTGGCGCTTTACCCTTCAGCACTAAATAATTATTTGCAACGGCGGTAGTTTGGAATTTTAATTTACTGGTAATGGAAGTCTTAAAGTTTAAAGCCCCTTTTTTATCGGCAGTAATTCGAATGATCATTATTTTATCCGGATGGCTGATAAACGTTTCTCTTTTGTAAGTAACCCCATTAATGGTATATGTTACGGAGGCAACCGCATTAGTCAAATCGAGATCGCGATGATAAAATGAAGGAACTGAGTCTTTCAAATCGTTGATCAGCCACAAGTCGGCCATGGTGAGATATCGTGCTGAATAAGGCCCCTGCATTTTTCTCCAAAGAGTGGTAGCGCTGTCATAGTTGCCGGCAAAAATCTGCTCTCTCACCTGTGGTAAATATTTTGGCCCATCAGGATTATTGCCATCATTGGGATACCCTGACCAAAGCGTATTATCATTCAATTGAAAACGCTCGGTGGTAATTCCTCCAAAAACCATTGCGCCGGTTTTTGAATTACCAAGTGGCAAAGCCTCTTCCAAAATGCAGGCAGGTTTATCATACCACAAAGCAAGCTTATTGTCCGTCAAATTATGATCCTGGCATGTTGCAGAAATGCAAAGTGTGGCAAAAAAAACCGATAGCAGTAATGATTTTTTCATAAAATATCTCAATTTTTGTTGTCAAATTATTTTTAATGCAAAGCAGCGTTCCACCTTTTTTGCATCAGGAAAACGATGAAATTACAAATTGATAAAAGCAGCCGGTATCCCTTCCACTTTTGCACTCACCACAGATTTCCCCTGTTTTGTTTTTATTCTTATCATAGCCCTTCCATTATACAATTGTACATACCGTGAACCGGACGAAGTGCCTAAATTATCTATCAATTCGCCATCACCGGCCAGTCCAAATCTTATCCAGTTTACGGCGTCGAGACACTGAATGTTTTGGTTGTCCAACAACTTTACCTGTACGCTTGCAACCCCATTTTCTTCATTTAGTTTTTCAAAAACCAGCTGAGCAGGTTTGCCCCATTTCTCAGTCTGATACGTAAAACTGATTTCATCTTTCAGGGTTTCTTTCCCCTTTTTGGCAATCACCTGTATGCTGTTAATACCCCTATTAAAAACCACATTCCATCGCAGGCCGGCAGCCGGAAAATCCTGGCTGTTGCGCTTTTTAATACCGACGCTTTTGCCATTTACAAATAACTCTGCTTCATCGCAATTGGAATACACTTTTACCATTTTTTCTTCACCTTCATTCCCCCATCGTATTGGCCACGAATGACCGTAAATATGTACCATTGGCGTGGATGCCCAATACGACTGAAACACATAATAGCCTTCTTTTTTGGTAAAATCTCTTTCCAACAAACCTTTTTGATTCATATAAGGCACAGGATTATCAGGCCGAACAGGCGTCGAAAAATCCTTAAAAATCCATTGGGCAGCTCCTGTTAACCAGGGCATAGTTTCCTGCTCTTTTAAATGCCAATCGAAAAGATTGCAGATATAAGATTCACTCCAATCGCCATCTTTTGAAACCCTTGCGGCGCCTCCATACAACGATGCATCGCCGGCCCGTTCATCCGCTGCGCCGGTAGATTTTATATTTTGCAAAGCCTTATCAGGATTTTCTGAATGACGTCCTGCATGGCTGTCGCCGCCCCACTCCATATGCAGAAAATGATTTACTTTATTAAACTCTTCTTCTGTTACCTGTTTGTATTCAGTGTATATGCCGCGGTACCACCCCGCCCAGATAGAAGGAGAATATACATCTACGATATCTTTACAAAAATCGCATCTGCGGATACCCGTTTTCCTGGAAGGATCAAGATTATGAGAAAGATCATTTAGTTCTTTCATAAATGCGCGGATTTTTTCTTTATCAAATTCGGAAAAATCTCCGGGCCAGTCATTTTCATTTCCCAATCCCCAAATGATTACGGACGGATGATTGTAGTGTTGCTCAATAAGATTGGTCAACATACGACGCGCCTGATCTTTATATTGCTCACCACCCAATCCGCCACGGCACCATGGAATTTCTTCCCAAACAAGAATACCAAGGCTGTCGCAGAGACTTAAAACAATACGTGATTGCTGATAGTGGCCCAGGC
>JBQCFO010000620.1:0-2844 GCA_051959055.1 Ginsengibacter sp.
CGTACGAAAAGGTCGCAAGAAAAAAACTTGCAAGGAGAAGTGCTATTTTCATGTTCTTCAGAGTTTCAGTAGTTGTGGTTATATAACTGTTAACGGTACGGCTTTGTGCAGGCGGGAAAATAGTTTTCCTTCTGCCCCGAACCGTTGCCAAATATATAATTAAAAGTTCATTGTTATTACTATCGCTTAATAATGATTCTTCAGCCTGGAACTACTGCTGAAACATGCACCAATGCTATGATTTTGTCTTGTATTTGAGAGATTGACTTTGGTTTTGGTGTGTCAATTTTTTCTTCGCTTTCAGGTCTGTTGTTATTTGTCTGACCACAAGAAGAAAATAAAAAAATTGTCAGTCCAAATGTTATTGTCAAAATGTTAGAGAAAACTAATTTCATTTGTCTAAGTTGTAATAGGTAGGGATTTCAAATAAAGTAGCCTACAACGTCAATCAGCTTTGCGATGGGCTGGACTTCCATGTTTGTCAGCCAATACAAAAGCCGGTTAGAATTATTGATATTGAAAATAAGAACTAAAGTTGATTATTAACGTCCAGGCGACAACCGCTGCTCACTAGCGACTTACTGCCGATTGCTCTTCCATCTGCCAGCATATTGCAAGGCTGCTGTTAGCGGTAGTGCCTTTGTTTATTCAAATATTCTTGTCTTAAAAAGTTCTTTCATTTTGTCAAAGTCTTGTTTTGGTTTTTTGCAAACATAAATTCTTTGATAAAGTTCTTCTTCATTGTCTGAATAGGGATTATAAATTGTTCTTACAAGCTTCACTTCTTCAAAAAAAGGGCTAAAGAAATCACCAACCCGATAACTTAAAGCAATGACAGTACTGGGCATTTGTCCAGTTGGCGTCCAGGTGTAAAAACTACCGTGATAGGAAAATACTTTTGGCAAATGGTAGTCTTCGCCGAACAAATTTAGCGCCCCTGCCTGTGCATAATGTTTGCCCCAAATGGTACAAGCTTGTTTTTCATTCTGAGGCAAACTGTCGTATACAGACTTCACTTGCTGCATGGTTTGTTGCCACTTTTCTTTGGTATAATACTCGTCATATTTTACAGCGTATTTTCCACCTTTAATGTCTTTCCTTTCAAACGGATAAATTTTTGCGAGATAGCGATTGAAAGAATAAACCGGCATTCCAAAGGGAATTAATGCAGCACCCAAAAGTAACAACCCGGCAACTGGATAAAGTGTCCATTTCCTTCTCTGCAAAAGAATCTGTTCCCAAAACAGGGCGCCGAAAGGCAGGACCGTCAATATAATGGGATAGAAATAATAGGGTTTGCCATTGCTGAACGATAAAAACGCAATAGACAATATAATTGAACCTGCTAAAGGTCTGTTGATCGTTTTATTATTTTTATAAATGTAGATGAGCGCAGGAACAATCATCAAGAAAGAAGATAAAGGGTTTATATCGATCAGCAATTGCCCTAAATTTCCTATACGGGAAAGATTGCCTAATTGTGTTTCATAAAGCCGGTCAAACATTTGCAACGCAGGAAAGTCATTTGCATATTGCCAAATCAAATTGGGAAGCAACAACAAGACGGCTACAATTATATTTTCCCAAAAATGCAGGCGCAGAAGTGCCTGGCGTGTTGTTTTAAAAAATAGCAATGCAGATAAGCCAACAATAAAAAACACGGCATCATACTTAACAGAACAACCTAACACAACGGCTGCTGTCAGAAACCACAAACTTTTTTTGTCCAGGTATTTAACAAATCTCGTTAGTTGATAAAAACTCAATACCCAAAATAGCTGGCTGAAAACGACGGGTTGAAACAGTTGCTGTGAACGCCCAAAACTTGGTGCGATAATAATGCAAAGAAGAGCCAAAAAAACGGCCTTGTCTTTCCCACCCAGTTCGATTGTTGTTTTTGCCACATAAATGATGATCAGGATACTTGCAATGTGTGCAAAGAGGTGATGTACAAATACAGAACTACTACCAAACAGATTTTGGACAAATGCAAAAACTCCGATCAAGGGCGGAAACTCCATATAACCGAAAGCCAGATTTTTACCTGTCTCAATATGTAATAATTCGTCTCCCTGAAAGCCGGAGTGGCTGTCTGCGATGAGGTGAATTGTCAATTTTAAAATGCAGAAAGTAAGGATTATTAGCTTGGTCTGTTTAGTCATCTATTCCTGTCTGTTGTTATTTTCGTAGTGTTTGCCGGTTACCGCTAATGTTTGAGGCTTGGCGATGGGCTGGTATTCAATGAACGTTTCGCCCGAACGTTAGCCGTCCCGAATCTTCGGGAGAAAAACTACAGCCGAAGATAAATACAAAAAGCCGATATTTGTTCTCTGCTGGAACCATTGCTGGTAGCGATTCTTAGCTCATTGTTATTCCTTCAGCCAGCCTATTGCCAAACCTGCTGGGGCGAAGTCATTTATTTTATCTTTGATTTTCAAATATGATTCTTCTTTTTTGAATTTGCGCTTTTGTGCCTACGATGATATCATATTTACGACCTGCGCTCGTATTAATAACAAATCCTATCTCTGTTGTCAAATTGTTTGACTCATCTGCACCACTGAACTTGTCAGCTTTTACATAATATTTTATTGCTTTCAATTTCCCATTGTCGTCAAATTTTAAATAATTGTAATTAAGTTTAAATCCCTTTTCTAATAAATCTGTTTTGATTTTAGCAAGGTCAGCAATTTCAAGTTTGTTCGAAAAATAGACTTCAATTAAATTGTTTTGATTGCGTTTGGATGCGTCTTTAAAACTGCTGAAAAAGAATACCACCAATAGTCCGGTTATTATAATTTTTGGAAATTTCATGTTTCTATTGTTTAAAGATTAGATTATGAT
>JBQCFO010000621.1:0-6288 GCA_051959055.1 Ginsengibacter sp.
CAACATTCGCAAACAGAATAAAGTTGGAGTGAATATCAGCTAAATTGTTTAGAGACATTGAATCGGTAGGTTATTAATTGCTGCGTAAATGGCCTACTGTAAACTGTACTCCTTTAATGGCTATATGAAGCCTGAGAAATAAATTAGTAGTCTTACTAGTAAAATTTCGGTAAATGGTAAAGCATTGTAAACGGTGCAATTTCAATGTAGTTTTTTACTAAGTATCTTATTCTGGAGCAGATTAGGGGTTGAACACATACAAGAAAAAATAAAAAGCGGCTTTTTATTAATGCCGCTTTTTATTTGGTTGTGGTCTTGTCAGGACAATAACCTTTTTTACTCAATTTTACAATAGTTTACTTCGTTTATATAAATCACTGGTTTGTAATGTCGTTAATTTACTTGAACTTACATAATGGGTAAGAAGCTGTAAATAAAAGTAGCCAACTAAGCAGCCAACCAATTATCTTTAACTCTCAATTCTCATCTTATGGGCGAAGTTGGTTTTTATCTAAAGAAAGCAGCGAAAGGGAAGAAGGCACTTATCTATTTACAATATCGTTATCACGGTCAAAAATTGGTTTATTCATTTGAGCAAACCATAGATCCTAAGAACTGGAACCCTAAAAAGCACCGTGTAAAAAGCAATTTTGAAACTACGGCAGATGGCAGGTATTCGTTAAATGATTTGCTTGGCAACCTGCAAAAGGAATGTGAGCGGGCCTACAATACTGAGATCAAGAACGGCATACCTACACCCGAAAAATTGAAGCAATACTTGGTGCAGTTCTATGAGCAGCATTTTTTAAAGCAGGAAATGGACGCAGCCGAGGAAGAAAAGCCCACCTTGTTTCAACTTATAGAACGTTTTATGAGTGGTGAGATAAAACACCGTGGTAAAGACAAGTCTAAGAACACATTGAAGCAATATAAATCCACCTATCATCATTTGCTGGCATTCAGTAAAACAAAAGACAAGCAAGGCAATTTGAATAAAGTAGATTTTGACACAATTACAATAGACTTTTATTATCGCTTTGTTGATTATCTCAAGAGTGATAAGTGGATGCCAGATCGAAAGGGAAAATTAGTAAAGCACAAAGGTTTAAATACAAATTCTTTTGGTAAGAACATTAAAAACCTAAAACTATTCATGAATGAAGCGGTAGATCTTGGGTACACTACGAATATGCAGTTTAAACACAGGAAATTTGTAGTACCTACAGAAGATACAGATGCTGTGTATTTAAATGAAAGTGAGATTATGCAACTATACAATTATGATTTTACTAGCAATAAGCGGCTGCAGCAGGCAAGGGATTTATTTGTATTTGGCTGCTATACTGGTTTAAGATATTCAGATTACAGTGATGTGAAGCCTGAAAACATTATTAAAGTGGATAGTGAGTTTTTCATTAAACTTATTACGAAGAAAACTAAAGACCTACTTATTATCCCTACTAATGAGGTAATACTCGACATATTTGACAGATATCAGGCAAACGCTAACAAGCTGCCTAAATCCATCTCTAACCAAAAGCTGAATGATTATATCAAAGAAGCGGCAGCACTTGCAGGTCTTACAGAAAAGGGGCGTTTGACCTCTGATTTGGGTAAGCCACTCAATGAGTGTATCTCATCACATACAGCTCGCCGGTCTTTTGCTACAAATCTTTATTTAGATGGCTTCCCGGTTATTGATATTATGAAAATAACAGGACATAAAACTGAGGCTGCGTTTTTAGGCTATATTAAGGTTTCTAAACTCGATACAGCTAAACGTTTAAGCCGACACTATAAATTAAGAACTGCAGAAAAAGCAAAAGCTATGTATGTGGCTTAAAAGATAATAATATACATTAGTTTTCAGAGACCGCCAGTGATGCGAGTAGCACGAGTCGAACCTGCAAAAGACTGTTTTTGAAACAGCTACGTCAACGGTATCATTATGCTTGTTGAAATCTTTTGGTGACCAATAAAAAAGCCATTTAAGTTTCACTTATACAGTCCGGTCGCAAATTAATCTTATAAGCCCGCTCCAATGAAAGGTTTATTTTTCGTTGCATTTTTCCTCTTTTTTCTTCCTATTCTCTAATCTTTCTTAAATTTATTTAGGAAACTCATTTCTTCTCTTCTTTTGATTCGACTTTACTATTTTGTGCCAAATCTTTCGCTGGTGTTATGAACAGTTGGGTATGGCAAAGTTTTCTTTATGATTTCCGGCCTTCACCGGAACGCTATCTCTTTTTTAAGTGGCAGCATTTTCTTTTTTGCAGCAATGAAAATCCAGCCATTACTGCATCGCTTTACCTCACCAATCTTCTTGAGGAAATCAAACATGACTTAACGCAGTACAAATCGGTTAACAAAAAAATGCTTACCCTTTCCCTTATTCAAAACCTTCTGCAAAAGGAAGAAAGCAGAGTAGCATTAATAAGCCTGTTTGAACAACAATATCCTTCCCAGGAAGCCATAAAACCTTTTCTCTCGGAAGTGACTGATTACGATAGCAGCGATGGTGAAAAGAAAGGAGAAAAAATTGCTCCATCAGATAGTAACCATTGCAACTCATCTTCGCTGCATACCCGTACCTACGTGATAGCTGCTCACATGTATTTGGAACTTAATGGAGAAGAAGCTCAGTACGGGGCGCTAGTGAGGGACACCCCAGCCCTGAAGCGCTTTATAGAAGAAAAGTTTGGGGCTGTGAAACTCTCCGCCCGTTTAGCCGACATGAAAGACTTCTCGTATAAAGCCCCGCTCAGTGGAAAAAATAAGGAAGGAGCTAAAGGGCAACTCCGCCCTCAGCTCATGCAGATCATTTCTAATGCATCGATATTTGGAGATGCTATTGCTCAGCATGCGCAAAAAATATGGAACGAGTACTTTTTAGAATAAGTAGACTGCTTTCTTTATTCATTTATATTCTTACTTCAGTTTTCAGAAAAGGTCACCCTTATACCTTATTAAGGTATACCTTCTCTTTCTTCCGCCTTCTCTACTTGTGACATTCGCCTCACAGAAAAACAATTGCGTATGTCAACATCCATTTTATTCACCGACACTCCGGAACATTTCTATAGTCAGCTCCAGTCCTTTATTGAACAGACCATCCGCCAGGAGCTGGCCTCCGTTAAAACGGAGACACCCGAAGTGATATATATCAAGAAGCAGGAGGTCTGTAAACTGCTTCAGGTATCCAGACCTACTGTAGACAGCCATGTAGAAAAGGGCTATTATCAAAAGCACTGTATCGGCTCCCGGGTGTTTTTCAATAAAAGAGAGATCCTGGAGTTTCTCCAGCACAATCGGAAATTCAATCACTCATCTTTTTAAATAGGATGTGTTATGAAAAAAAGAGTTCTAAACAGGGAGAGCGAATACCTGCGCATTGGCATCACTTATTACAAGAAATTGTACAAGCCGCTGCAGCATGACAGCAAAAGCCTGCACCGTGAGCTTAAAGAAAAGATACCTTTTTTTCTTCACTACCTTTTGGAGCTCCCTTTTACCACCATTTATACCACCAAGACGTGGTTTGCCGCCGAACAGATCATGACAACGGCTCTGAGAAGAGTTAAGCGTTATTGCCGTAACAAGCTGGAAATGGAGCTGGAAGGCATTCTCCTCTCCATTCAGGATCTGAGTGAAGCATTGACAGAGATTTGCCTTACTCCCACGGATGCACAGGACTGGTCTTTAAGGAGAGGATCCAGTGGTTATGAGCTTAGCAATATCCGGAATGTACTGCAATACCTCTACGCACAAGGCAGATTAATTTTCAACCTTTCTTGCTTCACTAGCGACGTTCGGGCGTGATCTGATAGAGAGCATACCAATGTTGGTTTAGTCAGCGCTATAGCAAGATGGAAAAAAGGTGGTTTTCTGGCAAAAATGGAAAAAGAAAGCGAATTGACTGCTTTATATGTTCAGGAGCAGTACAACGCAAAGTCGCTGACAAAAAAGAAAGCTGTAAAAAGGCTGATACATCTCCACACACTATAAAAAATGTTAGGCTGGACTTTTCACACATGAACGGGGCAACAGCTCTTGACGGTGTGAGAAAAAGGAGGGGGCGCATCTTAATCATACCACCTGACAATATTGTCGAGACGGCAATGCAATAAACACTTACTATGAGCCAACCTGCAAAAAAAGAATTGAAAGAAGGTGAAGTTTCCGTTGTTTCCGTAAAGAAAAGAGTAAAGCAAACGCTGCCTGAAAACCAGACATATATTTACCAGCCTAATAAGCTTACTAATGCCAAATATAAAAGCAGTCTTGTTTGTGAGCGATTGCTTACTGCTATCCAGGCACAGCTCCAGAATGCTGTAATGCTTAGTATGAAAGGCATCAATGATTATACGCAGACCTCTTTGTTTCAAAACAATCTGATTACAGTAGAAGTGCCATTAAAAATCCTTACTAAGGGAAACACTTTAAGAAATTCGAATTCCGTAGATAGTAAGCAATATGTCTATGAAATATGTCATTCTCTGATGGACATGAAGATTGAATTTCCTTTTACCTCAGATGGTGGTAAAACTCAGTATAGAGCCATTCGACATATTGTACATGGTATTGATATTCCTGAAAAGTCAATTCTCATTAACGGACAGAAGCGGGTGTTTCTCAAGAGTGCTTTTTTCCACTTCACCCCTGACCAAGCGCAACTGTTTTGCAAAATTGATTATGACTTCAACAACAAGCGCCCGAAGAACTATACCAAGTTCCTTTTGCATACTGCCATTAACGCAAAAAATAAATACACGCCCCGGTTATATAAGCTCATATCCTCATGGAGCAAGAAAGGTGGCTTTGTTATGTCAATTATTGAGCTGAAAGAGCGTTTGGGTGTTATCAGTACTGATGAAAAAACGGGTGCCCTGTACGACTACTATCCAAACTATTCTGACTTTGTAAAACGGGTATTGAACCCGGTGAAAGCAGAGCTGTATAAGAAAACGGATTGCTGGTTTGAATTTGCACCGTCAGCTAAAGATGGCAAAAAGGTTACTCACCTGCAGTTCAAAGTGATTACTCCCTTGCTTGAAAAGGACATGCAAACCAAAATTGATTACGCCAAAAACCTGCTGAGAACTCATTTTCAGTTTGATGATAAAGACATGAAAAGTGTGGATGAAGTGTTTAAAGGCGATTTCGATGCAGAAGACTTTTATCTTAAACTCTTCGAAATCAAGGATCATATTACCTCAAATAAAGACAGAATAGGAAACGTCAAAGCTTATGTTGTCCGTAGTCTGCATAATAATTATCAAACGAAGTTTTCCAAAAAACAGGACTAAATCTTTTTCCTTTTCTGTCGTAATGATACGCTCAGGAATTGGTTTCATCCATGATAAAGGGTATTCAAGAATGGTCAAGTTTACTAAAAAGCGAGTATTCACTTAAAATTTTGGGTGTTCCTACAATTTAAAATATAATTTCTTCCTTTTTTGTCGTAATTGTAAGACTTCAGATGAGCTCCAAAGGATGATAAAGGATACTCAAGAATGGTCAAGTATAATCAAAAGTCACTTTTTACCACTTTTTTTTGCTGATTTTGACTTATTGCAGTAGGTGTATTCCTTTTTTGTCGTAATAAAAAGCATGTTTCCTTTTTTGTCGTTATTCCAGAATAAATCACTTCTTCTTTTGTCGTAATTATTTCCTTTTTTGTCGCAATAGGTTTCCTTTTTTGTCGTAGTACATCGGCTGAAAGTCAAGCCTGCATTGTGTTTCAGCCTTCCTAGCAATCTACAATGTTTTAAAAGTTATCGAATAACAAGTTAGATTTATAAGAATTACTCTGTTTGTCTGGTGTAATTTTGACAGAAAAAGTGAAGACAATTGAACTTTGAAAGAAAGAAAAATCGAAAAAAGACTCGATAAAAAAAAGAAGACACCCCGGCGTGAAAAAATATTTCCTCTTTTGTCGTAATTATTTCATTATAAAAATTTAAGTTCCCTCTCCTGTCATAATTAACATACAAGTGATTAATATACAATGGTCTATATTAAACCTCCAATTGTTCAGGTTCTTCAAGGTGCGCTGCTGCTAATTACTTAAAGAACGTAAGCCAGTAAGCTTATTGTAAAATTTTTTATTTGCTTAAATGTTGTAATTAAAAAAATGCACTTATATTCATTGCAAGAATAGTACTTAGACCTTTATAGACGATTATAAGACCCGATAGCCTAATTAATCCAATTCTTTCCCTTTTTGTTTCCTGATTTTTTATAATGGTTTTTCCCGAAAAATACGGTGTAATGGAGAGTATTTTTCCT
>JBQCFO010000622.1:0-7276 GCA_051959055.1 Ginsengibacter sp.
TGCCAGCTATCCGGATACTTTCCGCCTACTCTTGCCAGGTCAGGCCCGGTTCTTTTTGATCCCCATTGAAACGGATGGTCGTAAACAAATTCTCCGGCCTTACTGTAATCACCATACCGTGCTACTTCATCCCTGAACGGACGAATCATTTGTGAATGGCACACATAACATCCTTCCCTGATGTAAATATTTCTGCCATGCAATTCAAGTGGTGTATAGGGTTGTACACTGCTGATGGTGGGGATGTTTGATTTTACCAAAAAGGTGGGGATCATTTCAGCCATACCGCCAATCCCTACCACAATGAGCGACATAACAGTAAGTTGTACCGGCCTTCTTTCAATCCAGCTATGCCAGTGTTCTTTCTTCCCATGGGATTCATATTTTTTTGGCAAGGGTGCAGCCTGTGATTGTTCATTTGGAACGAATTTTCCCTGCTTCACCGTTTTCCGGATGTTTACTATCATCAGGATGAGGCCCGATATATACAGTAATCCTCCCACTCCTCTTAGTACATACATGGGTTGAATGGTATTCACCGTTTCCATAAACTGGTATTGCAATATTCCTTCGGCAGTAAATTTCTTCCACATCAGGCTTTGGGTAAGCGCCGCCCAGTAAAGCGGGATCACATAAAAAATA
This sequence comes from Ginsengibacter sp., assembly GCA_051959055.1. GTDB lineage: Bacteria > Bacteroidota > Bacteroidia > Chitinophagales > Chitinophagaceae > Ginsengibacter. The sequence continues at coordinate 643 of JBQCFO010000622.1, forward strand.
ATACCGAGTGTACCCAGCCAAAAGTGCGTATTGGCCCATTTTTTTGAATACAGGTTTGTGTTGAACAGCTTCGGCATCAGCCAGTAGAGCATGGCAAAAGCGAGAAATCCATTCCATCCAAGCGCTCCTACATGCACGTGTGCAATTGTCCAGTCGGTATAGTGGCTGATGGCGTTTACACTTTTTAAAGAAAGCATTGGGCCTTCAAAGGTGGCCATACCATAGCAGGTAAGTGCTACCACCATAAATTTCAAAGTGGCATCCTCGCGTACCCTGTCCCAGGCTCCGCGGAGTGTCAACAATCCATTCAGCATTCCGCCCCAGGAAGGCGCGATTAGCATGATAGAAAATACAGTTCCTAATCCCTGGGCCCATTCAGGCAAAGCCGTATAAAGCAGGTGATGCGGGCCGGCCCAGATATAAATAAATATCAGCGACCAAAAATGGATGATTGACCAGCGATAAGAATAAACAGGGCGATTGGCCGCTTTTGGAACGAAATAATACATCAAACCCAGGAAAGGCGTGGTCAGGAAAAATGCAACGGCATTATGTCCGTACCACCATTGCACCAGCGCATCCTGCACTCCGGCATACCAGGAGTAGCTTTTGAGAAAAGATTCCGGAATGGCAATTGAATTTACAATGTGCAACATAGCCACTGCCACCCAGGTGCCGATATAAAACCAAATCGCCACATACAAATGAGAAACTCTTCTTTTTAAAATGGTACCCAGCATATTTGCACCAAACGCCAGCCATAAAAGAGTAAGCGCGATATCAAAGGGCCATTCCAGTTCTGCATATTCCTTTCCCTGTGTAAAGCCACCCCAGAGAGATAAGGCTCCCAGGAGAATTAGCGCCTGCCATCCCCAGAAATGAATTTTACTAAGCTTATCACTCCACATCCGTGTTTTGCACAGCCGTTGAAGCGAATAATATACTCCGCAAAAAATAGCATTGCCCACAAATGCAAAAATGACCGCATTGGTATGAACAGGCCGCATCCGCCCAAAGGTGGTAGGCGCCCATCCCGAATTGACCTGTGGATAAGCAAGGCTGAAAGCCGCCCAAAGTCCGGCCGTCATTCCCACCAAACCCCAGAAAAGGGTGGCATAGGCAAAAAATTTAACTGTTTTATTATCGTAAAAAAATGTTTCCAGTTGAATGCCGGATGAATCTGTGTGTGTCAATGTCCCTGTTTCACTGGTTGACAGCTGGGGTTGATTTGTACTCATGTTTAAAGAAAACTATATTTTAGATTTTGGGGTTTCGTCAAAAAAAATCTTGTGTGCAGGTGAGTAATCGTCATCATATTGCCCATCCCTGACGGACCAGATGAAGGCTGCCAGGAAAATCAGGGAAACAATAAGGCTGGCTCCAAGCAAAATCAGCATGACGCTCATAGAAAATGTTTTAAGTGCCAAAAATATTTTGCATACTGTCATTTGCATATGAGCGCAATCAGTGCTTATCCTGAGATTGCTCATGTTTTAAATACTTAAATTATCAGGCTTTGTTTTCGTGCATGATACTTAGTAACTATATAAGTGGTAACAACAATAGTAAGTGTACTAAAAGGCATCAGAACCGCAGCTATAAGAGGTGATAAAATACCTTGGACTGCAAAATATAATCCCGTAATATTATATATGATTGAAAAGAAGAAACAAACGCGAATGGTATTTTTGCTGCTGCTGCAAAACCGGATGAACCGGTCCAGTATCGAAAGCTTTTGCCCATCGAGGATGGCATCTCCGGCGGGCGTAAAGCGCTTGATATCATCGGAGATACAAATGCCGATATCGCTTTTTTTAAGTGCTCCTGCATCATTCAATCCATCGCCTGTCATGGCAACAAATTCTCCATTCAATTGCAAACTGTCAATTTGAGATAACTTTTCTGCCGGGCTTAATTTGAAAAGCATATTGTCTCCGAATATTTTTTGAAAATATTCTTTTTGGTAAGGCTCATCACCTGAAAAGAGAAAGAACTTTATTTTTTTTCTGAGGCGGAATAACATTTCTTCTACTCCGGGCCTTAATCCCTGTATCAGTAAAAAATATCCTAACGGTTCATGGTTTTTATAAACATATAGCAATGTTCCTTCATTATTCCGGCCATTCTCAAGATTGAAAAAAGTAGCCGTTCCAATTTGGTAATAATGATTTCTCACTGTCGCTTCAATTCCCAATCCCGTATATTCCTTGAATCCAAATGCTTCATATTTACCCATTTTTTTTAAATAATTTAAAACAGGTTGCCTGAAAGAATGCAGGCTTGGCCGGATCGCAGAAGCAATCAATTCTTTCTCTTCATCATCCAGTTCACTTCCCTTGAAATCCGCATGCATACTGGTTGGAGAAGTGAGCGTGCCGGTTTTATCAAAAACAATATTGCGGATATTTCCAAAACGTTCAATGATGTTCGCATTCCGTAAGAAAAGCCCATTCTTTGAAAGGATACGAAGTACATGACCATTGGTAAATGTGGCTGTTAATAATAGTCCACACGGGCAGGCAATAATGAGAATGGCAGTAATCGAGGGCCATATCTTCGACGCATCATGAACGTACCAATAAAAGCCGCTGATAATTGTGATTGCAAAAACTATCAGGGTAAAATTGCGTGCCAGCAGGTGTACAAACGAATTTTTATTGCCGGCTTTATTTGTATGCGCATCTTCGAGTTCACTACTCCACATTTGCATCAGCCTGCTGGCTGAGGTTTCTTTTACCACCCTTAATTCGATAATCCCACCTAATTGTCTTCCACCTGCATAAATGATGTCCCCCGGACTCTTCTCAACCGGCAAAGATTCTCCTGTAACAAAACTATAATCAATCAAACATTTCCCTTTTATTAATATGCTATCGGCGGGAACCAATTCACTGTTGTGTATCAGCAGGTGGTCATCAGTTTTCAATTCTGTAAGAATTTTGGTTCCGGGTTCGTTGTCCTGGTTCAACACCATCACCGCTATCGGAAAATAATCTGTATAATCCCTGTCAAAAAATAAATAGCGCTGCGTGCGTTCCTGCAATACACGGCCTGCAAGCATAAACAAAACAATGCCAGACATCGCGTCGAAAAAACCACTGCCGTTCGAAATAAATACATCAGAAAGACTCCTGATAAAAGTGGCGCCTATCGCAATCGCAACGGGAAGATCTATATTCAGGTGGCGTTGTCTCAAACCCTTAAAAGCAGATTTGAAAAAAGGAGTCGCACTGTAAAAAAATACAGGAAGGCTGAATAAAACATTCAGATATCGAAATACACTTTCGAGATAAGGCTCACGGGCGGCAGCATCAGAAAAATATTCAGGAATACTGAAAAGCATGATATTCCCAAAACAAAAGCCCGCCACACCCAACCTGAAAATCAGATCCCTTCCCGGCCTTGGCTTTTTCTTTCTAATGGCCTGGTCTAAAGTAATATAAGGCTCATAACCAATTTCATCAAGCGTTTCTACTACCCTGCGCAATGATGTTTTTTCTTCATCAAAAACGATCCGTACCTCTTTTTTCAGGAATTGAACATCCGCCCGTATCACACCTTCACAAATCTTGTGAAAATTTTCCAAAAGATAAATACACGAACTGCAATGGATAACCGGAATATAGAAAGTAACGTGCGACTGGCTGCCTTCTTTGAAATGGATTAATTGATCCTTTACATCCGGAGAATCAAGAAACATATATTTATCTTCACGTGCGCCGTTTCGCAAAGTGGCGCCTGCATTGGGGTTCAGTTCATAATAATTGCATAATCCGGCATTGTTCAACAGCCGATAAACTGATAAACATCCATTGCAGCAAAAATATTTTTCATCAAAATATAAATCGCGGCCGGGACAGTCTTCGCCACAATGATAGCATTGTAATGCATGATTTTCTTCAAAAAGAATGGTTTCTGTAATGTCTGCTGTTGTGTTCATCCAAAAAAAGAAGCAAACATAGTGACTGCAAAAATCAGCGATTATGATACGCATCAGTTTTGAAAATGATTATGATCAGGGGCCTTACTTGAACATTGAATATTGAAAATTGAAAATTAATTATTAAATTATTGAATTATTGGATTATTGAATTATTGATTCAAAGAGGTTTCTCCTTCGTGCAACTTAGTGTACTTCGAGTCTTCGTGCGAAGCAAAAAAAGGTTCCCGCACAAAGCCACTAAGAGCACAAAGATCTATAAAGGTGTTCCTTCTTCGTGCACCTTCGTGCGCTTCGAATCTTCGTGCGAGGAAAATTATTTGTTTACTGCAATCTGAAAATGAGCCAGATGATATTATTACCATTACAACTCTTTTATTATTATAGTGTTCGGATTTGCCATAGAAAAATTTGAAATATAAGAATTAGTATTAGCTTTATAAAGCCGCTAACCGAAGAAAAACATCCATTAAAACCTTTCACTTTAACTTTTAAACAAAAACAAAATGAAAAAAAGTATTTTCCTTCTGGCTGCTCTGGCCTTTATTTTTTCCTGCAATGAAAAAAAGAAAGAGTTGGCGCAAAATGCAGATGTCCGTATTGATAACTTCAACGGGCACGTACAGCAATCTGTAAGCACTGATTACAAAGTGGATAGTAGCGGAAAAACCGGCGAACAGGATTCATGTTGTGTTGTAGTAGCGAAGTATGATGAAAACGGATGGATTACTGAATACAACAACAATGACAAAGCAACACCTGACAAAAAATCCGAGACATTTACACATCATGAAAACGGACTAATTAAGGAAGTTAAAATGACAACAGATGGAAAAACATCTTCAACTATTAATGTGAAATCAGAAAATGGGAAATATATATCAGCCGTGGAATATGATTCTGCAAATAAATTGAAGAATTACTATACCGATCTGTCCCAGAATGATTACGCCCTGCTCACAGGTATGAAGAAATTTAATGCTGACAGTACGTTGAGCACGACGATGACGAGCACTTATAACAAACAATATTTTACCGGAAACGAAACGAAAGATAGCCTTGGAAAAGTTACTTATGCCTCAACCATAAAATTAGATGATAAAAATAATCCTATAGAAGTTTCCGAAAAAGAGGTAATAAAAGATTCAACAAAAAATACCGTAACCAAATATAAATATGATGCTTTTGACAAAGAAGGAAACTGGACAGAACGCACAGAAATGGATGAAAACGGTAAACCGAAAAAAATTACCAAAAGAGAAATCACTTATTACAAAGATTAAATTCTAAAGTACTTTTTCATAAAAAGATCATTCCAGACGGATTGATCTTTTTTTTGAAGAACAGCTACGCACAACCGTTATGGTTTTGTAATTTGGAAAGTGAATGGTATTATAAAGATTTTACTGATTTAATGATACATAAAATTGTTTTCAATTGCACAATAAATGAGTACCAGAAACAGTTTCAGCAGACAAAGAAATATCGGCTTTTTGTATTTACCTTCCGGTTTTGTTCCGCACCTTTTTATTTTATTTAAAATTCGAACATCATGATAAAAAAACATAATCTTCCATTAATGGTTGTTCTGATTATTATAATAGAGGGATTTGCTATTTATCTAAATATGGTGGCACATCCACAATCACAACCTGGCTTAACTATATTCATCGTCTTATTATTGGCTTTGATATTTGGCCTTGTGGTAAGAAATATCACCCGGAAAAATTAAATAAATTAAAAAAGGCGACAGGGGCGTTCGAAACCATAAGGTCATTTTTTTCAGCAAACCAACTTTTACGGCGATTTTTGATTTTAATTCTGCAAACACTTCATAACTTCAAAGGCGGCCCTAAACGGTCTGGTAAAGGGTATGACTAAAGTGTTGATCTGCTCAATCTTCGATAATGACATGCGAAAATTAATAAAAATGAAAAGTTATTTATTCATATTCATTCTATTAGTACTGTCGCAAACAACTCTTGCACAGTCGGCGTAGCCGGATCGCAAAACTTTACCCTTCCAGCAAATTTTGGAATCGAACTTCCGGGGTTTTATTCATCCAAAACTTTTGATGGAATTGCATTATTGATAGCGATGGGAAAACTTTCTCTTGGGGTTCAGGGACGTGGCTATTCCTTATCATGGCAACACCGATGTATATCTCTTTTTCAGGATTTTTAAACTGACTTATACCGTATCGTTTGGCAATAAAATTTTGAAACAAAAAAGGAAAAGAAGTACGGCTTCCGAGGAAGAGCAAAAGAGGGAAACAAAAAAGTACGCCTCAGGATCATCATAAAAAAAATTTTTCCTCTTATAAAAAAAACTTTTAGATTTGTTTTTCCACCCTTCGTAAGACTTCGCTTATTTGTGACTGACACTCGAATCACTCAATTTATCATCAACAAAAATTACACAAAAATGAAAAAGATTTTAACCGGTTTATCAATCGTTATGTTTTTTTTCGTATCCTGCAAAAGTTCTACCTCCAGTACCACAGCAGCGAATACAAACTCCCAAAACGAGGAGAACATTGCTAATAACGCCAAAATATATAAGGCAATTGAAACAGGCGATATGAGTTCAATAGATACACTCATTGCCACTGATGTTGTTGATCATGATGGCCCCAATGGGACTGAAGTTAAAGGAAAGGATAGTATTGTGAAAATGCTGGGAGATATGCATAAT
>JBQCFO010000623.1:0-7932 GCA_051959055.1 Ginsengibacter sp.
ATCATCTTATTGATGGGCGATAATATGAATGACTTCAGTTTTTTGTTTGAAAAGAAAACTTCTGATGAAAGAGATAAAGTAGCCGATTCTTTTGCTGCAGATTTTGGAAACCATTTTATTGTTTTGCCAAATCCGGTTTATGGTGATTGGGAGTCATCTTTGTATCATTATAATTATGGGCTTACTGCAGGTCAAAAAGACTCTGTGATAAAAGCGTCTTTATATGGTTATTGACCAGTCAGTCGGTGGCCGGTAGTCGGCAATCGGCTTCCTCATTCCGCTATCCATCGCTTCGCAATTTCCTCATCTTCCATCATAAAGCCTTTTGTAACAGATGGTAAAAATCTTCCAAAAAAGTCTGTAAATTTTTTGATGCTTTTTTTGTTTGATACAATCCCCAGCTTATTCCATTTTGCAAAATATTTAAAACCTAAAAGAGCATCTTTGATCCATGCACCCAGCGTATAATTTTTTAATGAAGTGTTGATGACAAGGAGATAATTTATTTTCCCAAATTCCTTTTCAATCTTTTTTACCATTGGGTTGATAGTGGTTATATAATCATCAGCCGTAACTTTTCCTGTTGCATTAAATGCCGCTACTTTTGATGGAAGCCCTGGAATTATTTCAATCATAAAATTGTTTTTATAGTTTGAAAATCACGATGGCTCTGTAAAGTTAAAAAGAACAAAAGTTAAATGAAGAAAATAATTGAAGGGATTTAACAAAAGATGTAGCAGAATCTTTAAAATAAAAAACTCCCGCTTTTGATGCGGAAGTTTAATGATTTAATCCTGGCTGGTTAGTTTTTCAGGGTTAAACTTTTAAAGCCGTTTAAATGGCTTGGTTTTCATAGGATTTATATTTTCAAAAACGTTTAATTCAAAATAAAGAAGTTGACTGATATCAGATTTTTATTGGTTTTCCCCGTCCTCAGGACTACTTCGTAAGATAAAAGGTCCCGATTGTTCGGGGAATATTTTTCATAGATTGGCGATTAATGCTTGTTGAACATCAATCAACTTCAGTACAAAGATATAATGTGGTAAAACGCTGCACAAGAGCGTTAGTGCTTCATTTTTCCAACATTGTAATTACTGTTTGAATCGTATTAAAACGTTGGTAGAATTACTTTTGATGAAATATTAAATCAGCAATTGCTGTTATTTCTTCATTTACTGTTATTTTTTTTAATAAAAACTAAAAAGGCTTCTGCGGATTAATTGCAGAAGCCTTTTAATAATTTAAGCCCGGGGTAAAAGTTTTTCAGGATTCAAATTTCAACTCTTCTCTGAGCAGGTTTACATTTACATTCGGATATTTATTTTTCAAAGGGTCAGGATTCAAAACAAAGAAGTTGACTGATATCGGATTATTATTGGTTTTTAATTCTTAGGATTAAGGGAACACTATTTTTCAAGGGATTTGGTCCCGATGCTATTCGGGAAAATGATTAATGTTTGTTGAACATCAATCAACTTCTGAATGCAAAGATATAGTGCTGCAATGCGCTGCACAAGAGCATTACTGCTTTATTTTAGGGGTAATGTATTTACCGGGCAAATCGTATAAAAACGATATAAACGAATCGTAAAAATACCTTTTTAGAACAAATTCCTTTTGAAATTTTCAACGCGAATTTATTTTACCAGTATTTAAAAGCAAGTGCAATGACTGCATAAATCATGGTCATTACAAAAATTCCCTTTGCTGTTTTGTCGCGGTAGCCATTTATGTAAATAGTAAATAAAATGGCATTAGCCATCAATGAAATACTAATAGAAACGGTAATCAGGTTTGGATTAAATTTCATCCACTGAAGCATCTCTGAAATGGTAAGGCCTTTGAATTTAATAAGTTTATAAATCAGAAATCCTATAATTGGAGCTATCAGTCCTAACGCGATTCCGAATATAAAGTTGTCTTTTTTAAAGATCATAAAATATCCCAGTTTTGTTCCAGATCTTTTTTTAATTTGTAATTGGTAAGGTCAAATTGTACAGGAACCACACTTACATAATTGTGTTCCAATGCCCAAACATCGGTATCGGCTCCTGTGTCAAAATTTTTAAATTCACCGGTAAGCCAGTAATATTTTCTTCCGTGCGGATCCAGCCGCTCATCAAAATCTTCATCGTATTTTGCATAAGCCTGTTTGCAAACTTTTATTCCATTCATCAGATCCAGCGGCACTGCAGGAATGTTTACATTCAGCAGAAAATGTTTGTCTAAATCTAATTTCATCACGCTCTCTACGATTTTATGTACGTAATATTCTGCTGCGGTAAAATCGGCTTCAATGCTGTAATCAAGTAATGAAAAGCCTATGGATGGAATGCTTTCGATAGAAGCTTCCATCGCCGCACTCATCGTGCCCGAATAAATTACATTAATGGAATGATTGGCGCCATGATTGATGCCGCTGAGGCAAATGTCAGGTTTTCTATGGAGGATTTTATCAACAGCGAGTTTTACACAATCTACAGGAGTTCCGTTGGTTTGCCATGCTTCTGCTCCTTCAAAAAAATCTTTTACTTTATTTAATCTCAAGGGGACGCCAATGGTGATTGCATGTCCCATTCCGCTTTGAGGCTTGTCGGGAGCTACTACCACTACATCTCCGAGATCTTTAACTGCATTTACCAGGCTGTGTATGCCAGGCGCGGTGATTCCATCATCATTTGTAACTAATATTACCGGTCTTTCTTTTTTGTGTTCTGTCATGTATTTTGTCCTGTTTATGAGGAGCTTTTTTAGAAAAGTTTAGATAGTATGGTTTAGAGTAATTCAATAATTTAATAATCAATTTTCAATCATCAGGTTTTAAAACCACCTGAACAAGGGTCTTGCTATTGCTTCTCTAAACGGCCATGGTATCGCAAATAATATAATCAGCAATGCTATTCCAAAATAAATTAAGCTCTTTTTGAATTTTGTTTGTGGTGTCGCGGCTTTTTTTACAGAAATCCTTCCTGCATGAACGAGTATCCATGCGACGATCATCATCATAGAATGTTCTACGGTAAAAAAACGAACCATTGGATCTTTCATGCTTTCACCTATGTGTTTTAAACTTTCAAACCAACCATTGGTGAAATATATAATAAGTCCAATGAGCAGCTGAAGATCCATAAAAATCATAAAGAAAAGATTGCTGCGGTTATCCGAATTAGAATAAGCTCTTTTGGATGCCAAGCCACTAATGGCACTGATTACAGTCCAGAAAGCAAATATTAAAATAAGCCAGCGAATCAGATTGTGCAATACACGCAGAGTTTCCATAATATAAAATTTTCGCAAAAATAAGGGTAAAGATTAAGATGACCTTTTTTGAAAATTGATAAAACCATGAATGAAATGTTTACTTGCAAAAGAAATGTTATGCCTTTAGCGTGTCGATATTCATTCATTGCGAGATCTTTATGCTACATAATCGCCTGATATTAATTGATGTTATTCACATTTATGTGTATTACTTTTATTTCACTTTCTGATTTTTATACACTATTATCGCTCTTTAATCCGTTTCAATCCAAAAATTAAAAAATCTTATGAAACAAACTTTCACTATTCTGTTTATTTTTTCGGCATTTACAATAAATGCGCAGCCGAAACTTTCTTTACACAAATCGTCTCCTTCCATCAAGCCGGTAATTGAAAAAGTGGCAAGAGATTATTACCAGAATTTCAATAACATTAAAGGAGATACAGTGAATGAAAATGGAACTACCATTGAGTTTACAAGTAAAATATCTCCGGAAGGTGCCTTACAAACTTCCATCACCAAATATGTGGATCCTTATTCTTATACATGGCAAACTACGCTGTTTGAATCGGAAGAGTATGATGCAGCTGCCCAAAAATATAAAGAGTATTTCAGGCAATTAAATAATTGCACGCTTACTTTTTATGATAAAACCTCTTACAAGCTTATCGGTAATTATGATACTCCCAATGAGGATCGGGCTTTTGCATCCAGCATTTTACAATTGAATGGTACCAATCATGATCTTCAGCTTTTTAAAGTAGAAGTAGCGCTGAACTATTTGATGCCGTCATGGATTGTAAAAGTCATGATCTATGAAAAAATAGCGGATGATAAAATAAGGCCAACAACGCTGAATTAAATTTCTGAAGAACAAATGCGCAGATTAAGAATCGTGGTTATTTCTTTGTTTACTGCAAAAAATTAAAAGACGTTGAAAACCCTGTTCACTTTTACAAATCTTGGAATAAAATAAGAATTCATACCTGAGATAATGACACCCCGGCTTTCTGAAGCATGAATGAATTTCAGATCGCCGTTTTTGTTTTCTGTAATGATTCCGAGATGGCCAACCACGCCGCTTTTCGCATCACTACCGGTAAATAAAATCAGATCGCCGGGTTTGCTGTTTTTAATCGGAATTTCTGTTCCTGCATTTGTAAAATCTTTTGAAACCCGGGGTACAGAAATATTGAAATGATTGAAAACATAATTGATAAAGCCAGAACAATCAAATCCTTTTTCTTTATTCAGAGATCCATATTTGTATTTAATGCCAATAAGTGTTTCTGCAAAATCCACTACATCAGTTGCTGATACGTTTTTTGTATTGATGGTGCGTTCAGGTACTTTATTTTTAATGATAACATCGCTTTTGATATCAGCGCTGTTGGTTGTTTCCGGTTTACTTGTCCTTCGCGAAGTGCTACAGCCGGTTAGAATCATAACGGAAATAATACCACAATAAAATACGATTGTTTTCATGGTTGGTTTTATGCAGAAAGTTTTTTGTACAAAATCTGCTTCATTAATATTCGGTCAAATATCGAAAAAAAATTTTCAATGATGTCGCAATTTTATAAATGTATTTTTTAAAATAAAATCAAATGATAAAAGCTGCCGGGTTTTTGGAATGACTTTGCTGTTTTTGTGCTTTCCTCATTCTAAAGTAATTTCGCAACGTTTGTAAATACTATTTTAAATAACAAATTCAGATTAAATATGGCATACGATGTAATAGTTTTAGGCAGCGGCCCGGGCGGTTATCCTGCCGCAATCAGGGCTTCTCAATTAGGGAAAAAAGTAGCGATTGTAGAACGTGAAAGCCTTGGTGGCATTTGTCTCAACTGGGGTTGTATCCCAACAAAAGCATTGTTGAAAAGCGCTCAGGTTATGGAATACGCAAATCATTCTACCGATTACGGCGTGGAAGTGAGCGGTGCAAAACCGAACTTTGAAAACATGATCAAACGAAGCAGAGGGGTTGCTGATAAAATGAATAAAGGCGTTACATTCCTGATGAAGAAAAACAAGATTGATGTGGTGATGGGAACAGGCAAATTAATTTCTCCCACCAAACTGGAAGTAACTTCTGCTGATGGGAAAAAGCAAACACTGGAAGCAAAAAATATTATTATCGCAACCGGCGCAAGAGCGAGAGAGTTGCCAACGATGAAATTAGACGGCAAAAAAATAATTGAATACCGCAAAGCAATGAGCCTTGAGAAACAACCAAAATCTATGATCGTTGTTGGCTCAGGTGCGATCGGTACTGAGTTTGCTTATTTTTATAACAGTGTGGGAACAAAAGTTACTTTGATAGAGTTTTTGCCAAAAACAGTTCCTGTTGAAGATGAAGAAGTTTCCAAAGAACACGAAAAAAGTTTTAGAAAACAAGGCATCACTGTAATGACCAACAGTGAAGTAACCAGCGTGGATACAAGCGGCAATGGAGTAAAAGCGAAAGTAAAAACTCAGGATGGTGAAGTAACGATAGAAGCTGAAATACTTTTAAGCGCAGTAGGAATTGCCGCCAACATAGAAAATATTGGCTTGGAAGAATTAGGGATTAAAACCGAAAAAGGAAGGATTGTTGTTAATCAATTTCAGCAAACAAATGTTCCGGGAGTTTATGCAATCGGTGATTGTACTCCACACCAGGCGCTTGCTCACAAAGCAACCAAAGAGGGAATCAATGCGGCAGAGCATCTTTCAGGAAAAACACCGGAACCAATTGATTACAACAACGTTCCCGGTTGTACTTATTGCACTCCTGAAATTGCCTCAGTTGGTTATACGGAAAAAGCAGCAAAGGAAGCCGGTTATGAATTAAAAGTTGGAAAATTTCCTTTCATCGCCAGCGGAAAAGCAACAGCAGCAGGCGCTACAGAAGGTTTTGTAAAAATAATTTACGATGCAAAATATGGTGAACTTCTTGGCTGCCACATGATTGGTTACAATGTTACTGAGGTAATTGCCGAAGTAGTTGTTGCCAGAAAATTAGAAACAACCGCCCATGAAATTTTGAATGCGATTCATCCACATCCAACCATCAGTGAAGCGGTGAAAGAAGCCACAGCAGTGGCTTATGGCGAAGCGACGGATATATAAAGAGTTTAGAATGGTTTAAATGGTTTAGATGCGATTTAAAATACCAGGAACTATAAATTAGAAATTTGATTTTTGATTTATAGTTCTTTTTTTGTGGGTTATAAATGCAGTAAAGTAAAAGGCCATTGCGCCAAAGTATGTCGCTGTAAAAAAATATTTTTATCAGCAAATGAAGAAATAAATGTGATTTGATTTTTACTTCAAATACTCATTCACTTTCTTATTAATAAAGGCTTGAACCGCTTTCCAGTTTTGGTTTTTTAGACTGATTGGATCTTCGCTTTCTTCAGCGTCAGCAAAATAAGTAATGGCTTGTGGAACACTGATTAGTAAGTTTTGAGTGGAATATTTTTCTTTATGAAACGTGATGAAATCAGCAATGGTATAATGATTTAAAAGTTCTGCGATATCCCAAAAGTCTTTCTTTTTTCCACGTCCTAATATTGCCTGAATTTTCATAGCAATAATATCTTCGGTAGAAAAAAAACGAATATTATTAATCTTTTGCAAAGGGCGAATAAGAGAATGCGGATGACGGATAATGTCCACCTTTATGCCATTAATAAAACCAAAAATACCAAATCGCGGAGCTTTCTCTTCCATGATAAATTTCTCATGAAATTTCATTTTCAAAACATTAATGACATTTGAATTTTCAAATGGCTTTTCAGAAAATAAATCGAGGTCAACAGATTTTCTATGTCCATATAAAAGTGATAATGCAGTTCCTCCAACTAATGAAAAATCTGTTAGTTCCGGCATCTCCATCAATTGCGTTAGTATGGAAAAAGTGTCGGGTTCGACTGTCTCAATTTGTAGCATCTGAATTCGGTTATGGGTTTGTTGATTACCGCGCTGGCAAGATACATCCTTGTTTCCGGTAAAAATTTTGCATTCAGCAGTGCCTGCGCAACTTTTTCTTCTCCATAATACCGGCGGCAATTGCGGATATCCGGCACATCGCCGCGTTCAAACACACGCTCGATCACAAAATTTGCTTTTGCATTATAATCTATTTTTTCAAAATCCACATCCCAGAAAATACGCTTGTTGAAAATTGGCTTTGATTTTTCCATAAAACAAAGATATGGCTGATTTTTTTCAATGCGAATGAAACCACCGTTTGCAAACCGCCTTGACCCAAAGTTCTGCATCATTTCACCTGGAACGATACATCCCTGTTTCCCCAATACAAATGCACTTCTCCTTCGGGGCTGATGGTAAAAGTCATTTTTTCAAAGGGAGTATTTATTTCTTTATAAGTGGTTTTTATTCTTAGCTGATCGTCTGATTCTTTATAGGTAAAGGCGCCCCATTGATCCCATGTTTTATTAAAAATTACCGTAACATCTTTTCCATTAAATATGGTAAACAGCCCATATTTTCCTGCTGGTAATTTTTCACCATTAATGGTTACATCTTTGTCAGTTTCAAAAACGGTTGCTTCATTTGCGCCTGTACGCCATACTTTTCCTTCCATCGGTTCAAGGTCCTTGCCAATCGTTCTTCCTTTAATAGAAGGCTGGCTGTAATCAATGATAATGGTGGCGCCACTT
>JBQCFO010000624.1:0-2975 GCA_051959055.1 Ginsengibacter sp.
TTGCATTACCATCCACTCAGGACGGTTGGTTATACGGGTAGAAGCATCGCGGAAAGATTCCACCACACTTAAACGCTTTAAAGCATCGGCCTTCCGCTGCTGGGAGGTTTCGTTAGCAGCTGTATTACGCAAGGTAAAGCTCAGGCTATCTAAGTCAATGCGTTGCAAAAGATCGTGCACGGCTTCGGCGCCCATTTTCGCAATAAATTTCTCCGGATCCTCATCGGGAAGATATTGATTATCTTTTGGCAGATTGTCAACTATCTCCAGGTATTCCTCTTCCGTTAAAAGATCGCCGGTTTGCAATCCTTTATCTTCACGGATACCCGGTTGAATTACCGCATATCTTTCATAGTAAACAATTGTTTCCAATTTCTTGGAACTTACTCCTAAAAGATAACCTATTTTATTAGGTAAGCTTTTAAAATACCAGATATGAACCACGGGCACTACAAGTTTTATGTGCCCCATCCGCTCACGACGTACTTTTTTTTCAGTTACTTCTACACCGCAACGGTCACAAACGATGCCTTTATAACGAATACGTTTGTATTTGCCGCAAGCACACTCATAATCTTTAACCGGACCAAAAATACGCTCACAGAACAAACCATCACGTTCAGGTTTGTAAGTACGATAATTAATGGTTTCAGGCTTCAAAACTTCTCCAAAACTGCGTTCCAAAATGCTGTCCGGAGAGGCCAGACCAATGGTAATTTTAGAAAAAGTAGCTCGTGGACGATTGTCTTTTTTAATGGCCATATATAAAATTGCAATTTTTTAAATAACGATTTTGAATTTTGTACCCGGCATTCATTTCCCTGATGAAGCTTCGTTGCGTCGCACACTTGTACCGCAACGCCCTGTTCGGCAGGAGGTTGCAGCAAAAAGAATCCGGTTTGGCCACAGACAGCTGAATTTGGAAAAATGAAAGCAATACAACTTTTCAAAATGCATAGGGCGGCAAAGGTAAGTAATAAAATAAAATATCAAAACCCAAAATTTGGGATAACCATTTTATTTACCTTAATATTTTGAAAAAAATCAAATAAGTTTCCTTTGTTTCATTTTATGGGTTCCCAAAACCAAAACAGTAGTTGCCAGTAAAGTTACTGCTCCCACCATTGCCCAACGCCTATAATTTCTAACCCTGGGTGGAACAAACAACACCCCGCTGGCATCGGCTATTGCAGGCTCATTTACATATCTTCCACGCGGAGGAACCACTTTTTCATAAAAATGGTCATGCATGTCGTGGAGCGCTCTGCGCATGGAAGGACCTTGCATGGGGCGGCCATGGCCGGTGGCTACCACTTCAGGAAAAAGCACTTTTAATTTTTTTACTGAATCACTTGCTTCGGCCCAGTCGTACGTAAAATAAGCTGGCGGTCCCGAAATTTTCTTTTTTTGCAAAAGAACGGAAAGAGCAGATTCCTGTTGTGTAGTTACAAAAGCATCTCCGGCAATCAGCACTTTGTCCTTATCGCGGAATAAGCTGATATGCCCAGGGGCATGCCCCGGAGTATGAATGTATCTCCAGTCTTTCAATCCGGGAACAGTCCCATTCAGTGGCAGTGCCTGAACTAACCCATCCAGGTCAACGGCTTTACTGGGATATACTCCCGCTATCCAGGAAAACAAACCTCCGCCTACCGAAGAATCAGGTGGTGGATAGGCAGATTTGCCGGTGAGATAAGGCAATTCCAGGTAATGGCAATAAATAGGAACATGCCAGATATGCGTCAATTTATTTAAGGAACCAATATGATCAAAGTGACCATGAGTAAGAATAATTGCTTCGGGCTGGCTTTGTTTACCGAATAAGCGGGAAGCCATCTTTTTAATTTTATGTGCAGATGTTTTAAGACCGGCATCCACCAAAACCCAACTATCATCCGCTTCATTCTGAATCATATAAATATTTACGAAAAGATCTTTCATTCCCCAAACTCCAGGCGCTACTTTAAAATAAGGTGAACAACTGCTATTTCCTTTTTGATTCATGGTTATAAGTTTAAATGAATAAAATTTCCATTGTATTATTTATAACTAAAAAACATGCCAGTCATAATGAATGCTTCGGCTTTGCTAAAAACAGTCTGAGTTTGTATGTGTCCTGGACATTATTGAACCAATCCTGCCTTGTACTTAGGTCTTAATTCATGGAAACAGGTTACTTCCTGCGGCGCAAAGGCGTTTCATCACTGCCAGGTTTGTGTGTGGCATTTTTGAAACAATCTACATCATTGCGAAAAAATCGAATGGCTTTGTGAAAATGCATTTTTGAAGCAAATCTGTGCTTTTGTTTAAGTCGTTTCAATTATTGATAAAGATTGCTTTGTAAGGACGTTTATCGACAAATATTTTCTCTATTTATAAAGGAGTATTTTATTTTGATATAATTTAGTTCAAAAATCAATCAATTTCCATATCACTCTTTCAAAAATTACCTGCTGTTGAAACTTATTTATTTGCTTTCCTGTGTATTTTTTTTCTCTGTTTTTACCTATGCCCAAAAGAAAAATGAAGCATATCAGTTGCATATCCGCCAGGCAAAAAATCCAATTATCATTGATGGTATAGCTGATGAATCTGATTGGCTTGAAGCGGATATAGCTGAAAATTTCTTCATGATCCTACCTATGGATACCAGTTTTGCGACCATCAAGACCGAAGTTAAAATGACTTATGATCAGCATAATATTTATGTGCTTGCCATTTGCCATAGTTCAGGTACACAAATGGTTGAATCATTACGCAGAGATTTTTCGTTTGTAAAAAATGATAATTTTATTTTCTTTCTCGATCCTTTTGATGACCAGACCAATGGTTTTACTTTCGGCGCCAATGCAGTAGGCGCGCAATGGGATGGCGCCATGTATGAAGGCGGAAAAGTGGATTTAAGTTGGGATAATAAATGGACTTCGGTGGTTAAAAATTATCCGGATAAATACGTTTTTGAAGCCGCCATTCCT
>JBQCFO010000625.1:0-11120 GCA_051959055.1 Ginsengibacter sp.
TTTCATTTTTTAATTTCACAAACAAAACCCGGGACTCTCTACAATCTTCTGATCTTAATATTTCTATACCATAGTTTCCCCGTTTCCGTTCCCTGCAAGGAAATATGTCCCTTTTTAAAAGAGCCAAAGCCCGGCCATTGAATGAATTTGCTATTCCTGATCATTTCGTTCCAATGTTCATCCCACATCTGTGTTTCCACTGTTTTGTGTCCATTCATATAAAAGGTAAGATGGCCATTGTCCGCAATTATTTCATATTCATTCCATTGCGGCGCTTGTTTTACCCATTCTGTATCGGCAGAAATGAGATCGTAAAGATCGCCGGCCCTGCATTTTAAAATCCGGCCATCATCATTGCAGGCGAGGTCGGCAATCTGCATTTCCGGCCCCGATTCATATGTGTTTTTGTATTGTGGAGACTCGTTTACATAGAACATTAATCCACTGTTGGCACAAGGTTCCATTCTCCATTCGAGTTTAAGATCAAAGTTTTCAAATTCATCATTGGTTACCAGGTCGGCGTAATCTTTCTCAACTGATTTCGGATTTTTATTCAAAAAGACCATTCCATTCTGCACCTGCCATGCTTTTCCAGGTTCCTTTTGCTGGAAAGAATGCCATCCTTTTAGATCTTTCCCGTCAAATAAAAGTTGCCAGCCATCGGATTTTTCCTTGGCGGTAAGTGTGTTTTGTGCTTGGCAAAAGGCAAAAGCAGGGGCAAGACAACAGAGGAATAAGAAAAAGGATATCCGGGAAAGCATGTGTTGAAATTTACATCTAAGGTACTTACTTGGCTCTTAGAATTTTTTTATTTTTTTAACAAATGCTGGAAACATTTACTCCTCACCAAGGAATAATCTGATTTCCCACACAGAACGCGTTGTGATTTGCTTTCAACTTTTGATATTAACTTAGTTCTTTCACATCAGGGATTGCTGAAAGGCTTGTTGGTATTGCAATTGAACTACTCTAACAGGAATAAAAAAATGAACATTTTTCATTCTTTTATTCCTGTTTTTGTTTAAAAAAGTTCAAGTTGTTGTGAGGTTTCCGGTGCTTTTTCGCGTTCTTTTCCCCGAAATATTTCCATCATTCCAAAGTGTTTGTCTGTTATGGTGAGAATGCCTATATGGCCTTTGGGTGGTAAAATGGATTTTACTCTTTTGATGTGAACTTCGGTATTTTCTTTGCTGCTGCAATGGCGGATATACATGCTAAACTGGAACATACTAAAACCATCAGCCATTATTTTTTTCCGGAACTGGGCATAGTTTTTCCGGTCTTTTTTTGTTTCGGTTGGCAGGTCAAAATGTACTAAAATCCACATAATGCGATACGCGTTTAGTCTGTCAAACATGGTGGTGGCATTAATGTCTTGTAAACGGAATTTGCCTTAAAATTATTTTTATCCTTCAGCAAAAGAAGAAATATTCCGGAATCTTATTTTCAAACCAACTCAGCAAATAACAGTTTTCTTGAACTTCCTTCAAAGCATTTTGCAAGAGAAGCGGTCGTTCGCTGTACCGCATTCATCAGCGGACTTTTTTGTCCATCAATTACTACATCCATTGCCGGAATTTGCAATAATTCCTTTTTCATGGATGGTGTCATTTCCAGAAATTTTCCATTGGGTTCCATCAAATCGTCGGCTAAACAATACGCATTGTATTGATTTCTATGAAAAATTCCGAGTGTAGGCAACAACCCGCTGGCAACAAGGCTCCTGGCAACAACGGCTCTCAGAATGGCATAGCCATAATTCAGTAAATTGTTGGGCGGCAATCCTTCCCTTTCGCGTTTGAACTGAAGAAAATCCGGAAAAATATGTTTCCAGTAATAAGAAGCGGCCTTTGCTTCGTTATTACTGCTATCGCCACTTTTGACAGTAGTAGCAAGGTTCAGCAAATATTTATTTTCCGCTCTTTCATTAGAAAGCAGGGCAGCCTGGTTTTCGATTTTTCTAATGATCGTTTGTTGCCACAACTGTTTTTTTAACGGCGAAGATGCATTGATTTGTGCTTTGAACTTTTGGCTTTGCAGGGTATGCCCATCAAGACATAATTGTAATCCAACAGGATGATGCGTATGATCACAAGTGATAAGAGCGGTGTTGTTTTGTAACAATTTCGCCATTACGGCTTGAGTAATGGTAATCTGCTGATGATCCAAAATCACTAAACCAATATCTTCAATCGGGACTGATTTGGATTCATCCGTTTCATCAAGATCTATAAGAAGTTGTTCGTTCTTGGTTTTAAGGTAAGCCGGATTTCCAAAATATAACGTTCGTTTGATCATACTTAAAGATTAACAATAAGTTGAGTAATCATTTTTTGTTCAATGGGTCGGATTGGTTTTTTAATTCACAGGTCTGGTTAAGGATGATTTTTAATAATAAATTATAGTAAAGTTGCTGCTTACATGATCTTCTATACTTGTTTACATCGATTTACGAATCTCTTTTACCAGATGACATAATCCATCTCCCAGCCTCCACCAAAAAATCTTTTATTTATTTGAATAACCTATTTTCATTGATTTGAGTTGCAAACTTGATTGGCGGATATCAACAGGGATTATTTAATGACGTTGTAATATTTTACTTTCTTACCTTTCATTTTTCTTTTCTTAGGTCGATGAGTATTCATCTGTTCCTTAAAAGGTAAAATCTATTGTTCCGTCCAGTTTCATTTCGAAATCTTTTCCTTCAATAATAAAGTTTGGTTTTGTAGGCTTAAATAATATTCTTGGTGCAATAAAATCTTCCTGATATTTTGAAAACCCATCTTTCCCTGCCGATTTGAAAATTTCTTTTGGGAAATCCTTTGCGAGTTGTTCATCATTTCTTGCTTCCATATGATGTTGAAAAAGAATATTTCCTACCGATGCCTGATGAAGCCGCTTTACAAAATACAGCCGCTTACTGATTTATTTTGAATCATTTTTGTTATCATTCAGCTCGTGGTTAGTATTGCAAAAAATAACTTTTTGTCCAGGCTCAAAAACGTGGATAAGTTTAGCTTCTTGTTTTTTCAAAATTATTGGTTCTTTTTGTTTGAATAAATCGTTTTTGTCTTTTGGGAATCCAATTTGACTAATAAATTGTGCAGTCTCAAACTTGTTTAAAGATATAACATCCCGATCGCCCTTCTCATTTTCATACAACCCAAAAATAAAGTTCTCTCCTGAATCAGCCCATACGTAGTTTTTGTAATCTTTTATTGATTTATAAACTTGTTCTTTCACTTGAGTTGCATTAGCTGCATTCATAAAACCTCTTGCTGCTTTGACCCTGCAACGCAAATGACGTAAAGTTTTTCCTTGAAAGTCTTTTAACTCATGTTGTTTTATTCCTTTCGCTAATTGTTGTTTCAAATGGTCTTCCAAATGGCTGTCGACAATAATGTCAGTAGCGAAATTGACCTTATCGATCGGGCGTCTCAATACCATCCAAATTTCATCTTGTCCATCAATTTTATTATATGTTACGCCACCGATCTCATCTCGTATTAACGAACCCTTTTCATTCTTAGCGGCAATTTTTATCTTTCCATAATACGTTTGCAAATGCAACTCCCCTCTGATTGCATCACCTTGTGCAATTTTTGGAACACGGTTTTCTTTATCGATCCAAACAACTTTTCCTCTCTTTCTGACGATTCTGATTCCGGGTGTTAAGGTTTGGTCTTTGTCTGGAACATTGTTAATAAGGATATTAGCCTTAATATCGTCTATCATTGAATAATTGAAGCCGGGGAACGGGTTTTCGTGATATTGCTTTCCCGGATGAGCTTCTTCAAATTCATAAGATTTTTTAAGGGTTTCTTCTCGCTTTTTTGAAGAAGGAATTAGTGTTAGAACCGCTGCATCAATTGCATGATGAGAGTGCTGTTCTCTGTTTTTGCTTTCATCTTTGGGCTGTATGCCATATATCTTTCTGAACTGTGCCGTATTCGTTCCTTTAATGACATCCACTTTACTGAAAACGGTCTTCAAATAGTGAAAAGCGTACTTGGTGATAATTTGCGTGTCTGTCAACTGACTATTTACAAATCCTTTTGGAATTTCGGTTCGTGTAAATCTGTCCAACTTATTTTTCCAGTAATCGTACTGCATTTGTCGAAGATGTCGCTGGCGAATTGCATCATCCTTCGCAGCCTTGTCCATTGCAGTTTTGGACTTGAATTTCCAAAAATCAATTTGCTTATATAATTCATCCACTTTTTTTTCCCAACCCTCCAGTCTGGGTTTAATAGCGGTATAACCGTAAGCATCTTTGCCATAATTTGATAATTCTGTTGGCATCTGATTTTGCTTAATATTCCGGTTGTAATCAGCATAACAAACGGTAATATTTGCTAAAGAATTATCAAAAGATTTACTTCTCGGAATGGTATGTTCAAAATCGATTTTGTTTTTATCGAAAAGATCCGCCAGTTTAATAATTTTGCCGGTATAAATACAAGTGCAATTTTGCTCTTTCCATAAACGATATTTTTGGATGTCCTTTTCCGAGACGGTAAGTTTCTTGTCTTTGTCGATGTTCTGGATTTCCTTTATAGTTTCTTCAGGATTTTCGGTTTGTTCATACCATAATCTGAACTTTTCATTATCAGTCGCGCTTTCGGGATCGGCCATACCTGTAAAGTTAGGGTCCTTAATGAGTTCCGCAATAGCTGTTGCAAATTCACGGTTTTCGGTTTCCCTGTCACGTTGATATTTTTCAATAGCCCAACGTTTGTTACTGTCGTTCATTTCTCTTGCAATTTCAACGACGACACGGGTTTCTTCGTCAATCTTCCCTATTTCGATCAGATAATTTATGATGTCTCTCAGTTTATAGAGAGTTTTATATGCCATAGGATTTTTGAACGCCGCCGTTTTCGGACTTAATAAAAATTGCTGATTTTCTTTTCTGGGGTAGATGTCAACTTGGGAAGGGTGATAAATTTTATTCAGTTGTGTTTCTGAAACGATAAAGTTATCAGCGATATATTGCTTGACATGGTTGACCAGATGTGGCTGCTTGAGATGCTCCCTTTTGGATGAAGAAAAAAATTGCTGATAACATTTTGTCACAGCCGAAATCAAATTTGCTTTGTATTTCTCATCTAACTTTTCCCAAGTTTTATCTCCAAAATGCTCCATTGCCGATTTCTGAACTTCTTTTACGTCGCTTTCATCCAACTGATAGGAAGTATCTTTCCATGCAAACCTCTCATCAAAATCTAACGCATAATACTTGAAAATAAGATTATTGGTAATATTAATCAATTCCTTTTCGTACCGGATTACTTCTACTTCTTTTTTAATAGCTTCTAAAATTCCTTCCTCATTCGCTTCAAACAATTCCTTCCCAATCATTTCAGGAATTTTTGCCATTATAGCTGCTTCCGAATATTTGAGGCCTTGTTTTAAAAATGGCAAAATATTATTGATAGCTTTTAAACTCAAATTGGCATATCCAACAGGAAAGCCGTTAAAGAGTACGAGGAGTTCTTTGATCTGAGCATCTTCCAGATTTAGCGTTTTAGATAAAAATTCTGTAAAATTTTCTTCGTCTTCAAACGAAAAAAGTATGTGCCAAATGTCTTCGATAGTATAGTTGACGGTGAATTTATTTCCCTTTTTATCCTTTTTAATAACACATTTTTGGAAGTTTTGCCAATCGTTACCAAAAACTGATTTTAATCTTGCTGAAACATAACAACTTGGAACGGAAATCTCATCCATTTTTGAACTGTAATTCAATTCCCAATCTTTTCCCCCGTTTTGCTTGATAAATTTTCTTATCTCACTGAATGTAAATTCCTTTTTGCTTTTGTAAAAGAATCTCTCATCGTAGAGTTTTTGTTTAGTTTTTAGGGGAATAGGTTCAAACTGATTTGTGCTCTCGTTTTTATATTTGATATTATTAATAAAAGACCAGGCTCTGTACTCTTCAAATTTTGGATGACTTACCGGGCATCTCGCTTTGTTTGGCTCTAATGTACATTTTCCTATCAACCCTTTTTGTGATCTTAGCGGTCTTTGAAAGAATATCGCTTTAAAAATTCCTTCCCTAAACTCGTCCTCTACAATTTCTTGGAAATCTATAATTTTTTCGACTTCTGTATAATAATCTGAACGCAAAGTATATCTATTTCTTATTCTGATGCCATCATCTTCTAAAGAGGCAAAAGCAGCACCTAAGCTACCATGCTCATTAATTAAATTTTCATACTCATTTCTTCCAATCGTTTTTGTTTCATTACTTCCTTTATAAACTGCTGTTTTTTCATTTGCTCCACTTTTCCGGCTACTCTTAAAGCCTCGTCTTTGCGCGATATGATATAATGCTCTCCCAACTTTATAACGGTTTACAGGAATAGATAAATCTAATTTTTCCTTAATCAATAATCTTCTTAATTGAAATGGGCTGGAATAATCGGATGTGCCATCAGAATCAAAATCCAATTTTATCCAATCCTGGAACACCTTATCACTTACAGGAAAAATTCTTCCAATTCCTTTTGAAAAATTCTTCCATTTGTTGAGATTTTCCAAAGTAAGCGGGCAGTATCCATTTGAAATCAAAACTTTAAGTGTTTCCCATTTTCGATATCTCCTTGCGTTGTATAATCTTCTTGACGCGCGGTGTTTGGTTCTCTCCGCTGCAAAAGAAAACTCCCCTGACTTCCCTTCACCGACCCCCTTTCTAAATGTGTAAACTCCATACCAGGAGAATGTGTCTCCTTCTCTTAAAGTTAGCCCTATAGAATTTGTGCCTAAATCGATTCCTAAAGTTTTTTCCATTTTCTGATTTTTGTTTTATTTTTATTTTGAAAGACAAATCACAACAAGGCTATAAGCCGAAGAGTTTCTCAATCCTGCGTACTTCCGTGGGATTTTTTATTAAATATTTTTTCGTAATGTCCTTCCCTTTGAAATGCATAATATGAATCTCCGGTTGTGAAAACATTTATAAGAGTGCCACAGCAATGTGGCATTGTTATTTTAAACTGTTTTTTTACGATTCGGGGACGCAATTAGTTTAAAACAGAGTTTCAGATTAGTCCTCAAAGTAAGAAAATTATTTTATTTTTCTAAAGCTGCTACATTAATTTTTGTTCAACATTAATTTCCCTCTTTTGCAAGTTTGAATAGCACTTCCTTAAAGGACCGATGTGATTGCAGTTCAGAAAAAGGAGCGGGTTTTTATTTTAAAAAACCCAACAGCAAATTAGCAATATTAAGAAGCATTTGTTTATGTGCCATGCCATATTCTTTATTAGCAAATTAAAATAATATCAATAGCCAATGAAGATTCTAACCGTGCTTGAACCGGTTTCTTCTACTATACAAACACCGGTGAATTGTCATTCTTGTATAAAAAAACATATCGAAAAGATAAAAAAATACTAATTTTTTGTTATAAATTGAAATAGTTTTGGATTATAAAGATTGTTCTGAGCGAAAGTTTTTCAGGAAAAGTTGCTAGTTGGAATTAGTTGTATTTTTCTGCCACAATATTGTTTATTAAGAATAGATATCATCCCGGTTTGTTAATACGAAAATTTAATTGCGAACAATTGTGTGTCAATAACGCAAGACCTATAACGTGTGTTTAATGGCGGATCCGGCTGGACGGTTGGGTATTGAAGCTGTCAAACAAGAGGTTTATTGTTAAATGAAAACAAAGTAATTATTTGGGATTAAATAAAAACAAAAAAATATTTTGAAATAATAAATGTAATCGATTACATTTATGAAAAAATTACTACTGCAGGTGTGTGAATTATTTCAAATGATATGTGAGAGAAAAGATAGCTTAGAAATGACGAGATCGTTAATGATGGCTGTTTCCAGATGATAAACCATTAACGATATTGTTGTTTTTTTTAAAAAAAAGGTAAGAAAAATAAATTGCGAATCTCCGACACAGAAGACTGGTAAACTCTAAACGAATTTTGCGGCTTTCAATGAAAAAACTGGTGTGCAAATCAGTTCTTGTAAAATAAAAATCAACAATTAGGTTTCAATAAAATATTCATTTGTATCATTTTCTAAATCTTTAAATCAAAACTTCGATTATGAAGAAATATTTCAATAAAAAGATGCTAATACTTATTATTAGTATTTTTTCTTTTACAACTCTGTTTGGCCAGACTAGAACAATTTCAGGAATGGTAACCGATGAAGATGGGAGTCCACTAGTCGGTGCTACAGTAACGGTAAAAAATACGAATATTTCTGTTGCAACCGATGGTCAGGGAAAGTTTTCCCTAGGCGTTCCACGAGACAACAATGGATTAGTTGTTTCCTTTGTGGGGATGGAAACGCAACAAATAACTATTGGTGCCAGGAGCATCTTTAACGTGAAGTTGCGATCAAGTAATAATAGCTTAAGTGATGTAGTGGTGGTAGGATACGGAAAAATGAAGAAGTCGGATATGAGTAGTGCGGTTGAAACGATTTCTTCAAAAGATTTGAATAAAACTGTAAACGTTACACTTGATGATGCGCTGCAGGGAAAGGCGGCGAATGTCTATGTTTCAAGTCCAAGCGGCGCGCCGGGTTCTGGCTCTACAGTTATCATCAGGGGTATTAGTACCATAACCGGTAATTACCAACCCTTATATGTAATAGATGGCGTACAGATAAGGCCAAGTGTTCCCACAGGTGGTCAGTATAATGTGGCCACCGGTGAATCCAACCAACTTGCAGGAATCAATCCGGATGATATAGCCGATATAAGTATCCTCAAAGGGCCTGCTGCTACTTCTATCTATGGTGCTGCCGGCGCTAATGGGGTTGTAATGATTACGACCAAACAAGGTAAAGCGGGTAATACGAAAGTTAATTTTTCTACTTCACAAACCTTTCAGCAACGTCCAAAAGAATTGCCGGTAATGAACCTCCAACAATATGCTATATATGTCGGCAAGCTGCAAAAATATGGTCTGGTCGGTGTAGAACCTCCTGAGTTGGGAGATCCCACCCTGCTTGGTGGTGGAACAGACTGGCAAAAGGCTTTATTCAATCCTACTTTGATGCAAAAATATTCGCTTTCATTAAGTGGGGGCAACGAAAAAACTAATTTTTATTTATCGGGCGATTATCTGACACAGGATGGGGTAGCAGCCGGTTCAGGTTTCAAAAGAGGATCAATCAGATTAAATCTTGCCAACCAGGCTACAAAGTGGCTGAAATTTGGCACCAACCTGAGTTCTTTTGGTACGAATGAAAAAGTAAACACATTTCAGGCCCGCATCGTGAACCTCGCATTGTCTCAAAACCCGACCATCCCCGTAAAAAATCCTGATGGCACGTATGGGGGGCCGGCAAACGCAGCCCAGGCACAATACGCGGTTACTAATCCGGTAGCGATAGCGAATCTCAATAATAATTATAATACTTCATTTGGCTTAATTGGTGGATTAAATATGGATGTCTCACCCGTTACCGGTTTAGTGTGGCATACTGAGTTGAATGGCAATTATACTTTTAATAATAATTTTCAATTCAATCCTTTTTATACACTCGGTAAATATTATCAAAGCGCTCCCACATCCGGCAGCCGGGCCAGCAGTAATAATTATTGGCTTTCGTTCAACACAAGAGTGCAATATGATTTCAACATCGAAAAGCATAAAATTTCTGTAATGGCGGGGCATGAAGCTACCTATTATGCTTATCAGGGATTAAGCGCTTCCGGCAAAAATTATTCCACCACTTCCGTGCAGGAGCTTAGTGTAGCAGATCCATTATCCAGTCCGGGAACAAGTTATAGAGGTGATGGTGCCGGAGAATCTTATTTTGGCAGGTTCAACTATACATATAATGACAAGTATATAGCGCAGTTTGTAATCAGAAGGGACGGCAGTTCTAATTTTGGTCAAAACAACCGTTGGGGAACATTTCCGGCTGCGTCAGTTGCCTGGAAAATTTCTGAAGAAAAATTTATGAGGAATGTAACTTTTATTAATGATCTGAAATTACGAGCAGAATACGGCGTATCTGGGAATGCAAGCCAGGGAGGAGCAATTTATTCGAACTTATATGCCAGCCCGACAGTATGGGGTACAGGATTTCTTCCTTCTAACTTTCCAAACCCAAATCTGAAATGGGAACAAGATCAATCTAAAAACTTAGGTCTTGATCTGCACATGTTTAATTTCAGGGTAGAAGTAATAGCAGATGCTTATTTGAAACAAATATCCAACCTGATACTACCGGCAACTGGTCCCGAGTTTATGGGTGGTTATGTGAGTGGTGGTTATGGCGGACAGATAACGTGGCCACAAGCTAATTACGGAAATATGGAAAACAGGGGAATTGGGGTAACAGTAAATACCGTAAATATTTCACATAAGGATTTTCAGTGGAAAACCGGAGCTAATTTCTCCATCGATAAAAATAAAGTGTTAAAGGTAGTAAGCCCGATAAATATTCAATACTATGATCAAACGAATAACAGGCAGGCTCAGTTTCTCACTAAGGAGGGACAACCTTTAAGTATGATCACAGGTTATATCGCGGAAGGGCTTTTTCAGAATTATAAAGATATCACAGGCCATGCCATACAGACCGGCGCTGCCGGAAGCCAGCTGATTGTAAATCCTACAAGTGGTTCCTGGGTTGGCGACATTAAATATAAAGACATAAATGGGGACGGCTATATAGATCAAAATGACCGGACTATTATTGGCAACCCATGGCCTAAATTTACTTATAATTTTACAAGTACATTTAGTTATAAGGGATTTGAACTGAATTTGTTTTTCACAGGTGTTTATGGTAATCAGATATTGAATCTTACAAGATACCAATATGAAACCATGCCGCAGGGCACTGGTCCTTATAACAATCATTTTCAGGGAGCTACCAATTTTGCGCAACCAAGCAGTGTTGACCCGGCAGACGCGGAAACAGCAGTACTTACTAATCCCGGTTTTAATATACCGAATGCTTTTGTTGACGCCAATGGCAACAACAGAATTTCCCAGTGGAATGTTGAAAATGGATCTTACCTAAAACTAAAAAATGCCCGCATAAGCTATAGAGTTCCTGAAAAATATCTTTCCAAAACTCATGTTTTAAGAGGTGTATTGGCAACCTTCCAGGTGCAAAACGCCTTC
>JBQCFO010000626.1:0-7650 GCA_051959055.1 Ginsengibacter sp.
ATATCGTTCATGAAATATGCAAAGATGAACATGAAAATCTTTGGGTAGGGACAGAAGATGCAGGCCTGAACCGCATCAATCTTAAAACAGGTGTCATCACCAATTTCAAAGCCGATAATAAACCAGGAAGCATATCATATCAAAATATTCATGGAATAGTTGCAGATGGAAACGAACTTTGGATCGGCACTTACGAGCATGGGCTCGACGTAATGGATTTAAAAACCTCCAAAGTAATCAGACATTATGATGCGTCCAATAAACCCAACTCACTGGCAAGCAACTTTATTATCACTCTTTACAAAACAAAACAGGGCGATATATTAGTCGGAACGTGGTATGGCCTTTTTAAATACAATAGAAAGGAAAATAATTTTACTTCAATGCCCTTCTTTAACAGCCATATTCAGTGTATTCACGAAGATGAAAATGGAACTCTTTGGGTAGGCACTTATGGAAACGGTGTTTATTTTCTAAACAAAGAAAAAAATATAAAAGGCCAGATGAATTACCAGCCTGGGAAAACCAACAGTCTGATCAACAATTATGTAAATAACCTTTTTGAGGATAATCAAAAAAACTTTTGGTTTTGCACGGAACGAGGTCTGTCACATTATGATAGAAAAACAGGAATAATAAAAAACTATACCATCGAGGATGGTTTACCGGACAACCAGATATTCCGGATTATGGAAGATAATTCAGGCTTATTCTGGATATCAACTGCAAAGGGATTGAGCAGGTTCGATATAGTTAAAAATGAATTTACCAATTATCATTCTGCCAATGGACTTCCGACTGAACAGTTCAATTATAATTCTTCTTTTAAAAATGATGATGGCACGCTCTTTTTTGGAACCGTAAAAGGAATGATTAGTTTTAATCCAAAAGATT
The DNA here is from genome assembly GCA_051959055.1 of Ginsengibacter sp. Taxonomy (GTDB): domain Bacteria; phylum Bacteroidota; class Bacteroidia; order Chitinophagales; family Chitinophagaceae; genus Ginsengibacter. Next base: position 895 of record JBQCFO010000626.1, read on the forward strand.
TCATTAAAAATACTTTTATCCCACCAGTTTATATCACAGGATTACAAATCAATAATCAGGAAGCGCCTATAGGAAATGAAAAGAACGGATTACACGAATCAATTACCTACACCAAAAATATTACCCTTCCTTATGACAATTCTAATATCAGTATTGATGTTGCCGCTCTGAGTTATATCATTCCTGAAATGAATGAATATTCTTATAAAATGGAAGGGATAGACAAAGACTGGATCACATTAAAAAAGAACCGAAGAATTTTTTATACCAAATTGCCTCCGGGAAAATATACTTTCAGGGTTAAAGGATCCAATAGCGAAGGCGTATGGAATAATAAAGAAACTTTCTTAAATTTAGAAATCCTTTCACCTATATGGGCTACTAAATGGGCGTACCTGCTTTATTTTTTAATAGTATAAGGTATCATTATCACTATTATGAGGTATTACCATTTAGCAGTAACAGAGAAAAATAAACGAAGGATAGAATCAATCAAGATCCACACGGAAAGGGAAATCTATAATGCAAAAATAAATTTTTTCACCAATTTGGCTCATGAGATTCGGACTCCCCTAACCCTGATCAAAATGCCATTAGATAAATTATTGAAAAGTAATATCACCGATAACAATGTGAATGAAAGTCTTAAAATGATGAAAAAGAATACAACAAGACTAATCGATCTTACAAATCAATTGCTTGACTTCAGAAAAGCTGAAGCAAATAAATTCAGCCTGACTTTCTCCGAAACCGATATTAGTGAATTGGTAAGTGAAGTCTTTAGCACCTTTAAGCCGGCCGCCGATCAAAAGAACCTTTCTTATAAACTTCTGCTTCCCCGGATAACACTTCATGCCTTTATTGATAGTGAAGCTTTAAAAAAAATATTGAGTAATTTATTTAATAACGCGATTAAATATGCGACTGGATTTGTAACAATAAAATTGTTGCCCTTTAGTAGTGAAGATACCATGTTTAATATCGAAGTAAGAAATGACGGCCACATTATTTCTGAACAACATAAAGATAAAATATTTGAACCTTTTTTTAGAATAAAAGAAACTGAAAAAGAAGCAGGAACGGGTATTGGCTTGCCTTTGGCCAGATCATTAGCTCAGCTGCATAAAGGAGATATTATATTAAAAACATCTCCGGAGCGGGAAAACATTTTCTTACTTTCTTTACCCATTCATCAGGAAACAGAAATAAATTTAAATAAAAGCAAGGAGGATGACAGGTCAAATATTACAGCTAAAAACTTTTCAACAGAAATAGATTTATCAAAGCCGAATCTACTACTGGTCGAAGATAACAAGGATATCCTGAATTATATCGGCCAGGAGTTAGAACAGAAATATAATATTTTTTTAGCGTTAAACGGACAGGAAGCAATTACCATTCTTGAAAATAAAAATATAAATGTTGTGGTAAGTGATATTATGATGCCCATTATGGATGGAATTGATCTATGTAAAACAATTAAAAGCGATTTCCAACATAGCCATATACCCATCATTTTAATTACTGCAAAAAATTCTTTACAATCAAAAATCGAAGGGCTTGAGGTAGGCGCTGATGCATACATTGAAAAACCATTTTCCTTAGATCACCTGCAAGCACAAATCACTAACCTTCTATCCAACAGAAAGATTATCAAAGAATATTTTGCACGCTCACCGCTTACCCATCTTAAAGGAATCGCCTGCTCGAAAGCAGATAAAGAGTTCTTAGAAAATTTAAACGATACTATTTCTCAACATATTACTGATTCGGAACTTGACGTGGATCGCCTGTCATCCATAATGAATATGAGTAAAGCAACGTTATACAGAAAAATAAAAGGATTATCAGATTTAAGCCCAAATGAACTTATTAATCTTTCACGTTTGAAAAAAGGTGCCGAGCTATTATCAAACGGACAGTACAAGATCAATGAAGTTGCCTACATGATTGGCTATTCCCTGCCAACTAATTTTTCAAGAGACTTCCAAAAACAATTTGGAATTAGTCCTTCAAATTTTATTAATCAGCTTAGCCTTAAATGAAAATGAAATGAACAGTAAATATTTAAATTTAACTTAATTCATGAATTAAAGGACAAGTAATTTTTAAATTTAAGGATAACCTTGATGGTCATAATTAATTGATAATTCAGGAAAGTGTATTGCCATCTTTATTTTTAATTTTTTTATCGCTGATGAACAGAAAAGCCATCAAAGCTCCCGCGAAAGCCATAGCAGCGCTTATCCGCATCACCTTCGCGTAAGTTTTGATAAAACCTTCTTTATACAAATAGGCCACGTCTTTTTTATTTTCACCTGGAACATCCAAGGGGACTTTTGCATCACCAAGGTTAGCCGCTTCCTGAATAACCTTGGTTTTTACGTTTTCGTTTAAAGAAATATGATTGACTTCATTGCTTAAATAACCCGTAAAAAAAAGAATAGCCAATGCACCAACAATGGCGTTAGTAAAAACATTTGAAATGCGTGAAATGGCATTATTGATGCCCGATGCTGTTCCTGAAAAATGATTGGGCAAGGCTCCCATTACTGTTGAAGTGAGAGGTGTAACGGTCAAAGACATACCTAATCCAAAAATAAAAATTCCGGGAAAGTACGTAACCCAATAGTCTGATGGCCCATTCGTATTTTTTACAAATGACAACATTAATAAACCTGCCGTTACGAGGACAGGGCCACCAATTAAAAACCAGCGCGGCCCATATTTATCGCTTAATGATCCGGACCATCTGGAAATCAGTATGATCAAAATCGTGAAAGGCAACAATGTAAGTCCTGCCTGCAATTGACTGTAGCCTTGAATTTGAACCATGTTCAGGGTTAGGAATAACATCCCTGCAAACAATCCTGCATATAAAAAAAAGGTAAGTAAATTAGTGCCGGTGAAAGCTCTGTTTTTGAATAATTGTAAAGGCATCATGGGATGTCTGCTCTTTTTTTCAATTAAAATAAAAAGAATTAATGCAACTATTCCAGTCCCAATGGAAAAATATACTTGAGCATTATTGAATCCAATCGCAGGTATTTTTAAAAATCCAAAAGTCAGTAAAGCAAGTCCTGCGATGATGACAATAGAACCGAAGTAATCAAGAGAATGACTTGATTGCGCATCCTTGCTTTCCGGCACTTTAAACCAAAGAATGATCAGTGACGCGATGCCAATGGGAACGTTTATAAAAAAAATAAGTCGCCAAAGGCCTGCATCAGCAAGTGCGCCGCCAAGGATCGGGCCACCAACAGTAACCAGCGTAGTTACAGCAGACCAGGTGCCTATTGCTTTCCCTCTTTCTTTTTCAAAAGAGGAAGTTAGGATGGAAAGACTTCCAGGAATCATTAATGCGCCTCCAAGCCCCTGCACAGCACGAAAACCAACTAAATAAGAAACAGTTGGCGACAGGCCACAAGAGGCAGAGCCAAGAATAAAAACCGCAATCCCTGACATGAAAATTTTTTTTCTTCCTAGTTTATCACCTAAGGATCCGCCTGTTAAAATGAGTGCTGCCAGCATTAGTAAATAAGAATTTAAAATCCAGAATAGGTCCGCACCTGTTGCATTTAAATCTTTCTGCAACGACGGTAAAGCAACATTCAATGCCGTTCCATCAATGAAAGCCATTGCTGAAGCAAGTATCACAGAGGTCATGACCCATCTTCCAGTTGAGCTACGAAGCGTTATCGATGACATTTAAAAATCCTTTAATTAAAAATATTACAATTTAAATTTTAAATTTATTTTTTCGTATCCCACATTCAGCACAAAATAGAAATGTGCATTATTTCTTTGTTTACTGTAGTAGAAGATCATCTTTCATATCTTGTGCAGAATAATTTCACATTTTTCACCCATTCCGGCACTGCTTAAAAGGGTCTGATTAATTTTTACTTTCTCATGGTCTTAATTTACATCAAGGGCTCATACTTCTTATCAGAACATAAAACTAAAATCTTTTCCTTGTGAATATGAAATAATGAAAGATGCACTACAATTTTGATGTAATGTCTTAAAATCCCATTTACTGTTGCTGTCGAAGCGTATCCATTCTCAGAAATAGTGATGCCGGCTGACAAACCATTTACAAAAAATTTGAAAATCTCACTTCATCACATCATCTTCGAACAATCTTATCTTTGTTCTTTAAAAAAATAAAAAAATCTACGTTATGCCATCATTTGATATTGTAAGCAAAGTGGACCTTCAAACCCTTGATAATGCAGTGAATACTGCTTCTAAAGAAATTAAAAACCGTTTTGATTTTAAAGGAAATCATGTGGTAATTGATTTGAATAAAAAAGATTTAAAATTGAACCTTGAAGCCGATAGTGAAATGAAGCTGACACAAATTCTGGATGTGCTTATCAGTAAAAGCATGAAGCAGGGATTGGCCGCAGAAATTTATGATCTCAAAAATGAACCGAATCAAAGTGGCAAAGTGGTAAAAAAAGAAATTCCGGTGCGTAATGGCATCAGCCAGGAAGACGCAAAAAAAATTGTAAAATTGATAAAAGATGCGAAGTTTAAAGTACAGGCATCTATTATGGATGATATGGTAAGGGTTTCCGGAAAAAAAATTGATGATTTGCAGGCAGTAATACAAGCCTCAAAAACATGGGATCTTGGACTGGCTTTACAATATGTTAATATGAAAAACTAAATCTTCACTTTTCCGTAATTATAGAAAACTAAAGGGTTTGTTTTTTTTGTGTAAAAATATTTTTTATATATCCTTTTCTATTTTTCACTTATCAGGAAAATGTAATTTCGCAGTTCAAAATAACTGTTATTTATCAGAGGTATGCTTACCCGAAGTGGTTTTTAAGAAAACTCATTATTAAAACCAATAAGTATGCAACACAAATTATTCCTCACAACTTTATTTCTTGCAATTTCCTTTATTGTTGCCGGACAAACCCTGCAAACCTGGAACTGGGACTCTTATAAAATGAAATTTAAAGCGCCAGACAATATGATCGTTCAGCAAAATGATGCAACGGGCTACCAGGCGACCAACAACAATATCACGCTTGATATTTATCCCCGCTCAGGTGAAAATCTGACTTATGATGGAATGAAAAATGCGATAATAAACTGGGCAAACCAGGTTTCACTTTCTTATGATGATAGCAACCAGCCCATTTATCTTAAAAATATCAATCGTTATTGGGGATGCGCTATTGATGGAGTGAAAGAAGGATATTCAGCGTCAGCACTATTACTTATTAACCCGGATTATCCACAAATAAGTTATTATGTATGGATATCTTATGCTCCGGAATATTATCATGATGCTCTTTCTATTTTGAGGAGTTTTGAACCCCTTTAAAAAAAGCCGGTTTCAAATTGAAAAACTGCCTTATTCCTTTGTTTACTGAGGCAATACTCCCTGATAGGTAACACCTTCATAAATACCTTATATTATATCCCTGAAAGCGATAAAAAGCTATTTTTCGTTTTGTCAATTTATTTTATTCCCTTACCTTCGCAAACTCAAAAAATACATGGAGACTTATTAAAAGAAAGCCATGTTTAAAGCAAAATAATATGAAAAAAGACATTCATCCATCAAATTACAGATTCGTAGTTTTCCGCGATATGAGTAATGGCACTATGTTTTTGAGCCGCTCAACAGCTGCTTCAAAAGAAACAGTTCAATGGGAAGATGGCAAGGAATACCCGGTAATAAAACTGGAAATTTCCAATACATCTCATCCGTTTTATACCGGTAAAAATATGCTGGTAGATACTGAAGGACGTATTGACAAATTCAGGAAACGATACGAAAAAAAGAAATAACTAATTTTTTTTTGATTTTTTTATCCCCCTTAATCGGGGGATTTTTTTATTAATTTCATTATCTGCCTTTTATTAATTTTAGCGAATGAAGATTTTGCTTGATGATATTTCTTTTAAAAATTCCTTATTTCCATTTGGTGTTGTACGCTCTGCAGTTCATATCAGAACCGGCATTCTTACTATTTTTGAAAAATGGCAATTTTACTTCCCTGGAAAAGTTTTTATTGCATCAGAAAAATTAATTCAGGAGTTTGATGACAGAGAATGCATTGAATATCCTGCTAATTTTATTCCTTCCTTTCAATTTTTAAAAAAGCTTTCTTCGCAAAAAGAAAAAATACCTTTCACAAGTGATTGCAAAATACTGGAACATCCGTGGCAAATATTTGAATACAACAACTGGGCAATTCGCCAGGATTTTGATATGATAACTGAGGGCAGGATTTCGGAAAAAATTTCCTCTTCTAATCAACTTATTGCTCCTGAAAATATTTTTATAGAACTAGGCGCAAAAATTCAATTCTCCATTTTAAATGGAGAGACAGGGCCAATTTATGTTGGTAAAAATGCTGAGATACAGGAAGGATGCCTGTTGCGCGGGCCAATTGCGATTGCCGATGATAGCCGCGTGAAAATGGGCACAAAAATTTATGGAGCAACAACGATTGGCCCGAACTGTCTTGTTGGAGGCGAAATAAAAAACTCTATTCTAATGGCTTTTTCAAACAAAGCCCATGATGGATATTTGGGCGATTCGGTTATTGGTGAATGGTGCAATTTGGGCGCAGGAACCAGTAATTCCAATTTAAAAAATAACGCATCAACGGTGAAAATCTGGAGCAAAAAAGAAAACGATTTCGTAGCTGCCGGAACAAAATGTGGTGTATTCATGGGCGATTACAGCCGTGGTGCTATTAATCCTTCTTTCAACACCGGCAGTGT
>JBQCFO010000627.1:0-4941 GCA_051959055.1 Ginsengibacter sp.
ATCGGCCCCATTAAAAAATGAACCGGCAACAATAAAAACCACCAGAAACTCGGGGCAAAAAAGATATAAAAAGCGATATAAAAAGCGCCAAAACCTAACCGGGTAAACCAATGATTTCCGATTTTATCCAACCTATCCCAAACCGGAATATATTCTTTGGTGAACTGAGCATCGGGCAGATTTTCTCCTGAAACAAAAGCATGAAATATTTTTGCGGTATGAACCATCATGTGCCAGATATCCTCAAAGAAATGAGGCGAATGCGGATCCTTTTCTGTGTCGCTGTAAGTGTGATGCATGCGATGCATTACTGCATAGGCGCGTGGAACTAAAAACGAAGAACCCTGCATCAGCCAGGTAAGAAAATAGAAAGTTTTTTCCCAACGCTTACTCGTAGTATACATCTGATGAGAAGCAAAACGGTGAAGAAAAAAAGAGTGAAAAAACAAAGAAAAAAACCAGTGACAAAAGAAAAATAAAAGAATAGCAGCCATTCGGTATTATTAAAATTGAGAATGCTGTAAATTTCGTTTAAATAGTTTATAACGGTCATCATTAAACGAAGTTTTAACTTTTTAAAGAAACGGAATTAATAAAACACAGATGGCGTCATGAGGATAGGTACTGAAGAAGAGCTGCTTGTTTAACAACACTTTATCTTAATCAAATACTAAATTAAAATGTCCTTAAAGCGCTTATTTTTTTCAGAAGATGAAACATGAATGAAAGGTATAAAAACATTTCTATTCAAATTATTTAATTAATACTTTTGCGCCAGAAAAAATTTAATAATCATCGCAAAAATTAAAATCAACTTTATGAAAAAAGTATTTGTTTTCCTGTTTGGCTTTATTTTTATGGGAGCTTTGGCAGCAAGTGCACAAACATATCAGACAGCATTGGGCGCTAAATTCTATACAGGTGATGGCTCCATTGGTGGTGTAAATGTGCGTCATTCGACTGCTGCAAACACTGCGCTCGAAGGCTCGCTATTATTTTTTAATGGAGGTATTGGAATAGAAGGTTTGTATCAGTACCAGGGACCTATATCCGGTGCAGAAGGATTGCAATATTTTGTGGGAGGTGGCGCTATGCTTGGTTTTGGAACCGGCCCAAGAATTAATGGCAACCATAATAACAGTACTACCTTTGCTCTGCGTTTGACCGGCGGCGTTGATTACAAATTTGCTGATGCGCCAATTGATATTAGCTTAGGGCTTGATCCATTTTTCTACCTGGCGCCATACACGGGTTCTAACTTATCCTTAGGCATTGGACTTCGTTATGTTATTAAATAATTAAGATCGTTTCTTATAAAAAATTCCCGGCTCATGCCGGGAATTTTGTTATCGAAAAATTATCCGCAGAGCAAATGCGAAAAAAGATACTTGTTTTCATAGATTTTTTTTATCCGCCTTTTAAAAAAATCATTCCTTTACAAACCTTCCGTTATGCTGTTTGTGGTGGAAGCAACATGCTCCTCGATATTTTCCTTTTTTATATCAGCTTCAATTTTATTCTACACAAACAAATCCTGAATCTCAATTTTATTTCACTCAAACCATATAACGCAGCCTTGTGCATGGCATTTTGCGTTACCTTTCCTGTTGGTTTTTTATTGAATAAATACCTGGTTTTTAATACTTCTTATTTGCGGGGCCATGTGCAATTACTCCGATATCTTTTGATAGTTGTTGTCAATCTTTTGCTCAATTATCTCATTTTAAATTTGCTGATTCAGTATCTTCATTTCTTTCCAACCATCGCTAAAATATTTGCAACGGTAATCATTGTTACATTCAGCTTTCTTTCCCAAAAACACTTTACTTCCCGGAGGAAGAAAGACAACTCGGTAACAGAATAAAGAGCTTCATCTTTAACAGAAGCTCACTAAATTAACAGCCTCGTAAATTAAAATTAAAGAATAATTAATAAAGAAAGACCATATGGTTACCAGGCAAATGCATTTGAAGCGAAAATGAATAGTAGCTTTTCAAATTCCAAGGGGATGAAATGATTATAGCAACTATTTTAACCGGGTTTAAAAACCCTGAAAGCCCGACTAACCAAACGGGCAGGGGTGAAATGTCATCCCGGGATTTAAAATATTTGAAATCAATATTTCTATAATCCTATCAGCCTTTCAGGCTTAAAAAAATTCATACAGCATTACTCAGTTGTAGTTGCAGAAGCCGAAGTACTTAAAGGAGTTGCTGTTACAGGAGTTTGTGGAGGTTCAGGAACAACATCTTTTTCTTTCATTACCGCTTCGATCTCGCTTTTCACATGCTCTTTTGCATCATTAAATTCGCGCACACCTTTGCCGATACCACGCATCAGATCGGGAATTTTTTTGCCTCCGAAGAATAACAGGATTACCAAAAGAATCAATAACCATTCGGATTCTCCCGGCATTGAAAGAAGTAAGACAGGCTTTTCAATAATACTTAATAACATAGGGATAAATTTGTTTTTTATAAAAACGATTCTGCAAAGTTACCAGAACATCTGTCAGCAAAAAGTAATTTTTTTGCCTAAAAACAAACAAAAATACCCTGAAAAATAATTACAGGGTATCTAAATTTTGAAAAAAAGATTAAATGAAGAAAAATATTAATCCGCTTTTTTCTCATTCATTCCGGCTTCCAATTCACTTTTTACATGCTCTTTTGCGTCGTTAAATTCTCTTACGCCTTTACCGATGCCGCGCATCAGATCAGGAATTTTTTTGCCTCCGAAAAATAATAAAACAACCAGAAGGATTAATATCCACTCGCTGCCTCCCGGCATTGAAAGCAATAAAACAGGTTTTAAAAAGATGCTTAACATGGTATTGTTTTTTGTTATGAATTAATATTTTTTTTAATTTTTTTTTTTTCAAAGTTAATGGAATACTGAATAGCCCGGATAATTATTTAAGATAATTACGTAAAAATAAGAAATACGGTTTCATGATGTGTTCATCCCAATCAATGCAACGGAACACTAACTCCAACATTCACTCCTGCGGCGGACATCGGCAGACTGCCTATTCCGACACCCTTTACAGATAATTTTAAATAAGGTTCAATTCTTAAGGCAACTGAATTGTTTATTTTCCTTTCATATCCCAAATCGACATTTACGGTTGCAAATAAATTATTGGATGAATGATAATAACTCTGCTGGCCATAGCCGTTAGTTCCATAATTGGTAAATGAATAGCCATATTGTTCTTTTTGCATCAGGTAAGTGGAAGTTCCCAGAGATGCCGACCAATTACTTTTATTTTTTTTGGCAAACCGGTACCTTACACTTAATGGAATTTCAAACATATTGCAATTACCTTCTACTGAGATAAGATTGAGATTATTGAGGTACGCAATTTTCGATTTATTAAAATATTCACCCTTGCTGTAATAATTCTTTTTGTTAAACAAAAAACCAGTTTCTATACTCCATTGTTCATTGATATTAAAGCCTCCAATGGCACCAAACGTGAAGCCAGGCTCACTTTTTTGAGACTTAATAAAAGTAAATTCAGGAGAAGCAACAATACCTGCATAGAATCCTGAAAAACGTTTTGCTGTGATTATTTTTTTATTGACAGCAGAATCCTTTTTTCCCTCTTTGGTTTTTAATTGAAAATCCGAGGGTTCTTTTTCTACGTTCATATTCATTTTCTTTTCAGCTTTTGGTGCACTAGTTCCAGGCAAGTTATTAGAATTATTCAAAGATTTTAATTCATTTAAATCATCAGTAAGTAAAGTATTATTGTCTTTTGAATCCTTTGCTGATTTTTTTTCAAAATAGAAACGTGCAGGTCTTTTCGATTCATCCTTCAACAAATCCTGGCTTAAAATTGTAGTTTTTGTGAAAGATTTAATACCAGGTTGAATTTGTGAAATGTTATTTCTCTGCTGGTTCTTATGTATTTTCTGTTCATTATTTTTTGAAAAAACATGGACTGAATTATTAGCTTTAGGATTTACAGAGGCATTTACACTCACTGGATTTTCCATTTTATTGTAATAAAAAAATGATCCACCGATCATCAGAAAAATGAATAAAAAAAGTAACAAATATTTCCTTTTATTTTTACCTGAAGTATTCAGTTGCTGTATCGTTAATACTTTCTGATCATCACTTTCATGTAAAGCTTTGTTTATTTTATCCCAATCAAACGCAGCCCTGCTGTCAACTTGATATTTATCAGCAGCTTCACGAAACAAATCATCCATATCGTCTTTTTCTATGTTGAACATAATATATAACGGCGCTTATCTTTTATTAATAATTTTTGCAAAAAAGCTTTAGCTTTTGAAAGATTCGATTTTGATGTTCCTTCCGTAATTCCCAAAATAGCGGCGATTTCTTTATGGCTATAACCATCAATTACATACAGATTGAATACCGCTCTGTATCCTGGACTGAGCCTTTTAACCAGTCCAATTAATTCATCATACAAAAGCTGGTTTTGTCCATCATTGGATGAGCTTATTTTAATTTCCAACGCTTCTGTATAATTCATTTTTCCATTCATTGCGCTTTCTTTTCTTAAATGATCCAGAGAAGTGGTGATCACAATTTTTCTCATCCAACCCATGAACATCGCTTCTATAGCGGTGTGATTTCTTATTTCAAATTTGTGCAAACTCCTGAATATTTTTATGAAAGCATCATTTGCTACAATGGCAGCATCTTCATAAGAACTGATATATCTGAATGCAATTTTGAGTGTATAGTTCAAATAGCGTTCATACAGTACTTTCTGGCTTCGTGAGTCATTATCAATACAGCCATTTAATATGGTCAATAAATCTTCCAAAAAAAATGAAATTTCCTGTTAATTAAACTGTGTTTTTTTTGAAGTGGTTGCCTATCTTAAAAAGAATTTCTTTTTTTTTTGATTCTATTGAACATGTACGATTGCAGTCATCTGTGGATGGATGGAACATTTGT
>JBQCFO010000628.1:0-7303 GCA_051959055.1 Ginsengibacter sp.
CCGCACAAAAACAGAATTAAGAAAAAAACAACTAATGAGCTAATTAGCTGATGTGCTGATGTGCTGATTAAAAAATCAAAAAAATGTCCGAAAGAAATTTAAGAAAAGTAAGGACTGGCGTAGTTTCCAGTAACAAAATGGATAAAACGATTACCGTTAAGGTAGAGAGGAAAGTAAAGCATCCGCTCTATGGAAAATTTGTGAAGAAAACGACCGGTTTTCATGCTCATGATGAGAAGAACGAATGCAACATCGGTGATTTGGTGAAAATAATGGAAACAAAACCATTGAGCAAAACAAAACGCTGGAGACTCGTGGAAGTGATTGAAAAAGTTAAATAAGATTTTAAAGTTAAATAATTGTTTTAAATGCCGAAGGCTTAATGCTAAAGGCTCAAAGCTAAAAAAATGATACAGCAAGAAAGCAGGCTAAATGTAGCAGATAACAGTGGCGCAAAAGAAGTGTTGTGCATCAGGGTATTGGGAAATTCAGGCCAGGATTATGCACATGTCGGAGATAAGATTGTGGTAACTGTAAAAGATGCCATTCCTGCGGGAGGCATTAAAAAAGGAACTGTGAGCAAGGCCGTTATTGTTCGCACAAAAAACAAACTTCGTAGAAAAGACGGTTCTTACATCCGTTTTGACGACAATGCTGTAGTGCTTTTAAATGCCGCAGATGAACCAAGAGGAACGAGGATTTTTGGGCCGGTGGCGCGTGAATTGCGCGACAAGGGCTATATGAAAATCATTTCCCTTGCGCCCGAAGTATTGTAATATAAATTGTATCTTTGCACCCCTTTAAAAAAAAAGGGTATTTAATAAGTAATTAATCAAGACAATATTTGTCAAAAATGAAGACAAGATTTAAACCGAAGTTCAACATAAAAAAAGGCGATTCAGTGGTAGTGATTACCGGTGATGATAAAGACCTGAAGAAACACCGTAAAGTGCTGGAAGTGCTTCCTGAAGAGCAACGTGTATTGGTAGAAGGTGTAAATATCGTTACCAAACACACCAAACCTTCTGCTCAGAATACCAAGGGTGGAATTATGAAAGTAGAAGCGCCAATCGCCATTTCAAATGTGATGCTTTGGGATGCAAAATCACATGCTCCTTCTAAAGTGAGCAGAAGTAAGGAGAATGGAAAATTAATCAGAACAGCAAAAAAATCAGGGGAGGTAATTAAATAATGGCTACCGAAAAATATACTCCAAGACTGGAAGAAAAGTACAAGAAAGAAGTTGTACCGGCTTTAATGAAAAAGTTTGCCTACAAAACGGTAATGCAGGCTCCGAAGCTTACAAAAATATGTATCAATCGCGGTGTAAATGGCGCTGTGGCAGATAAGAAATTGATAGATGTGGCTATTGACGAGCTTACAACAATTACCGGTCAGAAAGCAGTCGCTACCATGTCTAAAAAAGATATTTCCAATTTTAAGTTGCGTAAAAACATGCCCATTGGTGCAAAAGTTACTTTGCGCTCTGTAAATATGTATGAATTTTTAGACCGCCTGGTTTCTGTATCGCTTCCACGGGTTCGTGATTTTAAAGGAATCAATGATAAATCTTTTGATGGACGTGGAAATTATACTCTTGGCGTGACCGAGCAAATTATTTTCCCTGAAATTGATATTGACAAAGTAAATAAAATTACCGGTCTTGATATCACTTTTGTAACAACCGCAAACACCAATGAAGAGGCATTTGAATTGCTGAAAGAATTGGGTATGCCTTTTAAAAATATCAAAAAACAGTCGTAAGTAGAAAGAAGCAAGTAGCAAGATTACCAACGCTACTCTCTTGATACCTGATACTAAAATCTAAATACTAAAAAATGGCTAAAGAGTCAATAAAAGCAAGGCAAAGGAAACGGGTTAAAATGGTGGAAAAATATGCTGAGAAAAGAAAGGCATTGAAAGAAGCCGGTGATTACAAAGGGTTGGATTCATTGCCAAAAAATGCATCCCCTGTTCGCCTGAAAAACCGTTGCCAGCTTACCGGTCGCCCAAGAGGTTATATGCGTCATTTTGGGCTTTCAAGAAATATGTTTCGCGACATGGCGCTTGAAGGAAAGATTCCCGGAGTGAAAAAAGCGAGTTGGTAGGCTGAAAGCCAAATGCTCTAAGCTCAAGGCGGAAGGCAGAAAGCTGGATATCGCATTGTAATTAAAACAAAAAATTAAAAGAAAAATAAACAATGGTTACTGATCCTATTGCAGATTATTTAACAAGAATCCGCAACGCACAAATGGCAAGCCACAGAATCGTAGAGATCCCGGCAAGCAATTTAAAAAAGCGTATCACTGAGATATTATACACTGAAGGGTATATATTGAAATATAAATTTGAAGACGATTCCAAACAGGGCGTTATCAAAATAGCCCTTAAATACGATCCCCAAACAAAAGTTGCGGCAATTGAAAGCCTTGAAAGAGTGAGCCGGCCGGGATTGCGTTCGTATTCAAAGCCTCAGGACTTTAAAAGGGTTAAAAACGGATTAGGTATCTCTATCATTTCCACTTCAAAAGGAGTGATGACCGATAAACAGGCCAAAGCTCAAAATGTAGGTGGAGAAGTACTGTGTAACGTTTATTAATTCACAGATATGGATTTTGTTGTTGAAGTAATCCTCATTTTTTTGGTATTATTCTTTGCGATAAGATACATTTTGAGAAGTTCGAACAAAAAATAATTAAAGAACTGGTTGATAATTAAGCCTTAGTCGTGGCTGAACACTTCCAGGATTAAAAAACTAAATAAAAAACCGGCTATGTCAAGAATTGGAAAAAATCCTGTAACAATTACCAAAGGCGTAAATGTTAGTGTAGGTGCAGATAATGTGATTACTGTAAAAGGCCCAAAAGGTGAATTGAAACAAGCGATTGATCCCGATATTAAAGTAGAAGTGAAAGATGATAAAATTGTCTTCGTTCGTCCTACGGATCAAATCAGGCACAAAGCAATGCATGGCTTATATCGTGCGTTGGTACATAATATGGTCGTTGGTGTTACTGATGGTTATACAAAAACATTGGAATTAGTTGGGGTTGGTTATAAAGCATCTAACCAGGGAAATCTGTTAGACCTTTCTTTAGGATATTCTCACAACATTATTGTTGAAATTCCAAAAGAACTTACGGTAGCTACCGCCCAGGAAAAAGCTAAAAATCCAAAAGTAATATTATCAAGTGTCGATAAACAATTACTTGGAGCAGTAGCTGCCAAGATCCGCAGCTTGCGCAAACCAGAACCATATAAAGGAAAGGGTGTGAAGTTTGAAGGCGAAATATTGAGGAGAAAAGCTGGTAAGTCGGCGGGTAAATAAGGCCGAAAGCTCAAGGTTGAAAATTCATAGTTGAAAGTTCAAAGTTGAGTGCCAGTAAACAAACAAATAATTAGATTTTTTATTCAGGTTTTTATCTGAAAAATTAATAAAGATTTCCGGTATCCCGATAACTATCGGGACGGAATATAAAATAAAATAAAAATGAACTCAAAAGTAAGCTCACGTCAAAAGATAAGATACCGCATCCGCAAAAAACTAAGCGGGACTGCTTCAAAACCCCGTCTTAGTGTTTTTAGAAGCAATAAAGATATCTATGTTCAATTGATTGATGACGCAAATGGAATTACCATCGCTTCAGCTTCCTCTCGCCAAAAAGATATTGCTGCACAAAAAGAAAATAAAGTAACAATCAGCAAAATGGTAGGTGAAGCAATTGCAAAAAAATCACAGGAACTGGGAATTAAAGATGTGGTTTTTGACCGTAGCGGTTATTTATATCATGGCCGTATCAAAGCAGTTGCTGATGGAGCAAGAGAAGGTGGCTTGGTATTTTAATAAAAAATAAAAATTTTAAACAGTTATAATGTTGAAATCAAATACACAGAAAGTAAAAGGTGGTGAACTTGAATTGAAAGAGAAAGTAGTAGCGATCAACCGTGTGGTAAAGACAACCAAAGGTGGAAGGGCATTTAGTTTTTCTGCAATTGTGGTAGTTGGCAATGAAAACGGTGTGGTAGGACATGGTTTGGGAAAAGCGAAAGAAGTGCAGGAAGCTATTTTAAAAGGAATAGATGATGCAAAAAAGAACCTGATCAGGATTCCCCTTTTGCATGGCACTATTCCACACGAGCAATGGACAAAAGATGGCGCTGCAAAAGTTCTGATTAAACCAGCCGCCGCCGGTACCGGTGTAATAGCCGGAGGAAGCATGAGAGCAGTATTGGAAAGCGCCGGCATCACAGATGTTTTGGCAAAATCTCTTGGCTCAGCGAATCCTCATAATGTGGTAAAAGCTACTGTAAAGGCCTTATCACTTTTGAAAGAACCAACTGCAGTTGCTAAAACAAGAAACATTTCTTTAAAGAAAGTTTTTAACGGATAAAGATATAAGTAGAAAGTAGTAAGAAGTAAGAATGGATTTTTCTTGCTACCTGCTACTAACATCTTACTACTAAATACAACGATATGAAAAAGATTAAAATTACACAGATAAAAAGCGGTATTGACCGTTCGGAGCGTCAGAAGCTTACGCTGAAGGCTTTAGGGCTGAAAAAATTGAATGCTTCAAAAGAAGTGGAAGCAACGCCGCAGATTCTGGGCATGGTAGATAAAGTAAATCATTTGATAAAAGTAGAAGAACTGGCCTGACCGGTTTTTCTTTTTTATTTACAACAATCATTTAAAAGCGAGCTCCGGTACAAGGGGCGTTAAGTCTAAAAAAAGTACAATGCAATTACAAAATTTAAGGCCTGCGAAAGGCGCT
This sequence comes from Ginsengibacter sp., assembly GCA_051959055.1. Taxonomy (GTDB): domain Bacteria; phylum Bacteroidota; class Bacteroidia; order Chitinophagales; family Chitinophagaceae; genus Ginsengibacter. The sequence continues at coordinate 4,773 of JBQCFO010000628.1, forward strand.
ACTCACAAAGAGAAAAGATTAGGCCGAGGTGAAGCATCCGGTAAAGGCGGAACTTCTACCAAAGGTAATAAGGGCGGACAAAGCCGTGCGGGTTATAAAATTAAAATGGCTCACGAAGGTGGCCAGATGCCTATTCAAAGAAGGATTCCAAAACGTGGATTCAAAAACAACAACCGCATAGAATATAAAGTTTTCAATGTTGGGCAAATTGATCAGTTGATTGAAAAGCACGAGATAAAAGAATTCAACCTTGAAAATCTTTATATAAACAACCTTATTGGTCAGACTGATAAAGTGAAAATTTTGGGAAACGGTGTTTTAAAAGCAAAAATTCCTTTTAAAGTAAATGCCGTTAGCCAAAAAGCAAAAGGCGCAATTGAGGCTGCCGGAGGTTCTGTAGAAATAATAAAATAATTTATTGATATTTGCAGCCTGAAATCCTGATTGCAAATAATTAAATCTTGATAATTCTGTGAAGAAATTCATCACAACACTAAAAAATATCTGGACGATCGAAGAATTGAGAACTAAAATTCTCGTTACTTTGTCGCTCATTTTAGTTTACAGGGTAGGTTCTTTTATTGTTCTTCCCGGAATAGACCCAAACAAACTTTCCAGTCTTCAAAATAGTGCACAGGGCGGTATGCTGGGCCTTCTTGATGCTTTTGTGGGTGGCGCATTTGCTAAGGCGTCCATTTTTGCATTGGGAATTATGCCTTACATTTCGGCGTCCATTTTTATGCAACTGGTAACTGTTTTGGTACCACAAATATCCAAAATACAAAAAGAAGGAGAAAGCGGACAGAAAAAAATCAATCAGTGGACACGGTATCTTACCGTTATCGTTACCGCATTCCAGGCCGCTGCATATATTGGTTTCTTAGAATCATCGAGCCAGGGCGCTTTATTAGAAGCTTATAAACCTTTTTTCTGGATTTCTACTGTTTTCCTTCTTACCGCAGGTACCATGTTTGTAATGTGGCTTGGTGAAAAAATTACGGATAAAGGATTGGGTAATGGTACTTCACTCATTATCATGATTGGAATTCTGGCACGTCTTCCACAATCTTTCATGCAGGAATTTTCTGCAAAACAAACTCATGGTGGTGGCGGCTTATTGATATTCCTGATTGAAATTGCTGCATTTATAGCTGTTATTTTAGGATTAATCGTACTGGTACAAGGCGTTAGAAAAGTTCCGGTAAATTATGCAAAACAAATTGTCGGCAACAGGCAGTTTGGTGGTGCGAGGCAATTTCTGCCACTGAAAGTAAATGCTGCTGGTGTTATGCCCATCATCTTTGCCCAGGCAATTATGTTTTTACCAACCATTTTTGCAGGTTTTCAAACAAATGGTAAAAACTGGGCTGTCTATTTTACTGATCCAAAGAATGGCGTTTACATGCTTGTCTACGGATTAATGACCATCGGTTTTACCTTTGTATATACTTCCCTCATTTTTAATCCAAAGCAAATGTCCGATGATCTGAAACGCAGTAATGGATTCATACCTGGCGTAAAACCCGGTCAACCTACTACAGATTATATCGGTACCATCATGGACAGGATTACCTTACCGGGTTCTGTATTGCTTGCGATTGTAGGTATTCTTCCGGGCATTATGCAACTATTGGGTGTTACACAAGGCTTTGCTACATTTTATGGTGGTACTTCTTTGTTGATTATGGTGGCAGTAGTATTGGATACTTTACAACAAATCGAAACCCAGTTGTTGATGCGCCAGTATGATGGATTGATGAGCGGAGGCCGCATCCAGGGAAGAACAGCAGCACCGGGTGTTACAGGCGGAATTTAGAACGAAATTTTTTCAAATAATTTTCAAAACCCTGGCCAGTTTATGCCGGGGTTTTTAAATCTATAAAAGATGATCCATTATAAATCAAATGCGGAAGTAGAGTTAATCAGGCAAAGTTGCCAGTTGGCTAATGATAGTATTGCTTATGTTGCCGCTTTGATAAAGCCCGGAATTTCTACCATGGAGCTAAATGACAAAGCTGACGAATTTATCAGAGATCATGGCGGTATTCCTAATTTTTTAAATTACAGCGGATTTCCTTTTGCTTGTTGTATTTCTGTAAATGATGCGGTGGTACATGGGTTTCCTACAACCGTACCTTTAAAAGAAGGCGATATTGTTTCCATTGATTGTGGAGCTTTAAAAAAAGGCTTTCATGGCGATACAGCCTATACTTTTGCTTTGCGAGAAATATCTGCTGAAGTAAAACAATTGCTTCGTGTTACAAAAGATGCGCTTTACAAAGGAATTGAAAAAGCGGTTGTCGGAAACCGTGTGGGAGATATTTCTTTTGCTGTTCAGGATTATACGGAAAGAAAATTTGGCTATGGTGTTGTCCGTGAATTGGTTGGACACGGATTAGGAAGAGATTTGCATGAAGATCCACAGGTTCCCAATTATGGTAAACGGGGTTCAGGTCATGTGATGAAGGAAGGTTTGGTAATTGCCATTGAACCTATGATCAATTTAGGAAGAAAAGAAGTGTACACAGATG
>JBQCFO010000629.1:0-4524 GCA_051959055.1 Ginsengibacter sp.
AAAAACCACATGGTTACTTCACGGTCATCGCGGGTATAATAGCATCTTACCAGTCCCTTCTGAAGAAACCATGCATACCGGCATACTTCTCCTTCATAAAGCAGGAATTCGCTTTTCTTCTTTTTGATAAAGCGAAACCTGTTCCGTAGCTCAGCTTCTAATGAACCGGACAATGGATGCAGATTGTTTAAAAAAGAAATTACTTTTTCCATCGCATTTCCGTTACAGGATGATACCGCCTGGTGCGCGAAAGCGGGCAACAACCGGAACAGTAAAATTAAGCTGCTATCCGCGCTACGGGCGGATTTTAAGGGTAAGAAATCACTTAACATAGGTTAAGAAATCACTTAACACAGGTTAAGAATCTGCTGAACATAGGTTAGGTAAATGATGAAGCAAAAAGAGATAAGTACCAGGCAATAAGGAGTTTACCCGTTATTCAGATTAAGGGTTGCTACGGATGCCTTCTTTCTTTCAGCATCCGGCTGAGGGATTGAGGCGTAATGTGAAGATATGAAGCTATAATCTCCTTTGACACCTGTTGCTCAATATGGGGGTGTGTTTTCAATAATTGAAGATATCGTTCCCATGCTGACAAAAAAGCAAGCGCATCCTTTCGTCTGCTTACATCGGCGTTATATTGCAGGATCACATTCCGTGAAAAAACTTCCACCTCCGGGTACTTTTCGATGCAAGTCCTTAAATCATGAAATGAAATACTCATTAATTCAGTTTCAGGCATTACTTCAATGAAGAACTCAGAAGGCTGTTGTTGAAAAAAACTGTTGGGAACAGTTATAATAGAGCCCTTACTCCATAGAAATTCAGTGATCTCTTTCGCCATCGTTTTGTGGGTATAAAATCCACGTACCATGCCTTTTTGCGGAAAGTAAATATATTCTGCTGTGTGGCCGGCGCTTAACAGCAACTGTCGTCTTGCATAATGGCTGGTAGCTACCAACGGCAATAAATAATGGACCAGATTGATCAGGAGCTCTGTATCCATCAGCTTTTGCCCAGGCGTCGCAAAGCCTGACAGAATATCAAAAAGATGGAACACGATGGCTCTTTCCCGATGACCCGTATAATTCCCCGCAATATATTCCTTTATCCCTTCCAGCCGTTTGTACCCGCGGAACAGTTCATTTGAATCATCCTGTATTTGATCTTTGAAAGCCATAAGCGTCCTTTCATTAAAAACCAGCTTGTTTAGGATCATTGATAATAAAGCGCAAGTACGTATATAAAAACAATTTTTAGTATGTAATGACCGCCAAAATGCCCGTAATGCGCGCCAAAATTTGCGTAAAAACCCGGTACATTCGGCTGTCTCCCGACCGGCAACTATGCAGTTTCCCGGTGCCGGTTCCCGAACAGGTGACGGTATTTTTGGAAAATGCCGCCGCATCATCGTCTTCTCCTTTCCCACCTCTCTGTTTCCAGGGATCAAAGGCGTTTTTTTAGTCTTTAAATCCCATTCTTTAATTTGCCGGAACTTAATCGAATATGGCGCAAAATCTGCTCAACCCGATAATGAAATGAAATATCAGTTCCGATCATTTCACAGAATGCATCAGGGCGTTTAATATCGTATGGAGTTAGTTGGGCCATGTCCTGCTTTCGTTATCAGATCTTCAAAGACAAACTTTATAAATTCTCGCTAAAGAGAACTGAGTATCGATGCGCAATATGTGCGTATTGATACGTATTTCTCTACATTTTTAGGAAGGAGCATTTTAGACAATTTTCACTGGTAATTTTTTTAAAAATAATAATCTGTCACATTGCCCCATACCAAAAAACTCAAATGTCTTTGAACATTTCTTCTTTTTTTAGAAGGTTTCCACCCTTTTTTAGGTCATCCCGAATCGGCGTTATTGCGAATCGCCTTCCTTTAGCACGTCATTGCGAATCGCCTTCCTTTAGCACGTCATTGCGAATCGCCTTCTTCAATCATTATCATTTACTGAAATGATCAAGGCGATGTGGCAATCTCCTCATTAGAAACAAAAACACTCATCAGCACGTCATTGTGAATCGCCTTCTTCAATCATGATCATTTACTGAAATGAACAAAGCGATGTGGCAATCTCCTCATTAGAAACAAAAACACTCATCAGCACGTCATTGCGAATCGCCTTCTTCAATCATGATCATTTACGAAATGATCAAGGCGATGTGGCAATCTCCTCATTAGAAACAAAACCCCCATCAGTACGTCATTGCGAATTGCCTTCTTCAATCATGATCATTTACTGAAACGATCAAGGCGATGCGGTAATCTCCTCATTAGAAACAAAAAACACTCATCAGCACGTCATTGCGAATCGCCTTCTTAAATCATTATCATTTACTGAAATCATCAAGGCGATGTGACAATCCCATCAGTACGTCATTGCGAATCGCCTTCTTCATCATTATCATTTACTGAAATGATCAAGGCGATGCGGCAATCTCCTCATTAGAAACGAAAACACTCATCAGCACGTCATTGCGAATCGCCTTCTCAATCATTATCATTTACTGAAATCATAAAGGCGATGTGACAAACCCATCAGTACGTCATTGCGAATCGCCTTTTTAAATCATTATCATTTAAATGAACAATGCGATGTGGCGATCTCCTTCTCGGTTCGTGCGGACACGAACCGAAATCTTCGAATAATGTCTTGTCCTAAAATAGGTTTACACAAATTAAGTGTAAAAATGGAAGCTAAAACCTATTATGTAAGCAAGAATATTTATAGTATTGAGTTAAAGCACAAGGTATGTAAAGAGCATATCGATGAGGGTATCCGGCTTGCGGATTTGGTTCGTAAATATAATCTTACCAACCACTCACTAATTCATGACTGGCTTAGGCAGTTAGGATATATAACTGGTATAAACAGACGAACAAGAAGTGCATATATTGGCCTTGAAAATTTTAAAACATTGCCAGATAAACACAAAAAGAAACAATCATTAACTCCGGATCAGCAGCACATTGAGCTTCTTAAAAAGGAGCTTGAAGACGCTAAACTACAGGCTGAAGGCTATCGAAGAATGATAGAGATAGCGGAATCCGAACTTAAGATCCCCATTAGAAAAAAGCCCAATACCAAATAATCCATGAATTAAAATGCAAATACTCTAATATAGGCCTATCACGTATTTGCAGGTTATTTGGTATCACCCGCCAGGCATATTATCAACATTCGTGCGAAGCGGAAAGCGTGCAAACAGCAGACTTATTACTATTAAAGGAAGTAATGGTTATAAGAAAAGAACATAGAGTAATCGGTACAAGGAAGCTGTATGAGATGCTTCAGCCTTTTATAATAGAACATGGTATAAAGGTAGGAAGAGATGCTTTGTTTGATTTGTTGGCTGCCAACCAGTTGCTGATAAAGAAAAGAAAGCGAAGGATCCAAACAACTTATTCCAATCATTGGTTTAGAAAGTATCCAAATTTAATCAGAGATTTTATTCCCGGAGCTATCAATCAATTATGGGTAAGCGATATCACATACTGGAAGATAGCTACAGGTGAACATCTTTACATCAGTTTAATCACTGATGCCTGGTCCCGTAAAATTGTTGGTTATCATGTAGCAGAAACAATGGAAGCTATTCAAAGTATTCAAGCGCTGCAAATGGCCCTTGCAGCCCTTGGAGGGGCTGCCGTACCATTGCAGCTTACCCATCACAGCGACAGAGGAATACAATATTGCAGCGGCAAGTATGTAAAGCTATTGCAGGACAATAACATCAGGATCAGCATGACCGAAAACGGAGACCCATTAGAAAATGCTATAGCTGAAAGAGTGAATGGAATCATTAAAGAAGAATACCTTAACCACTATCAAACTGATAACGTAGCGGAAGCAAAAAAACAACTACACACGGCTATCGGCTTGTACAATAACCATAGACCACACCTGAGTATAGGCAACTTAACCCCGAATAAATTACATAACAATCAAAAAACAAATCCTCAGAGATTATGGAAAAACTATTTTAAAAAAAGAAATACTTTTGATAACAAAAATGAAAATCATCCTGTAAACCTGTCGCAGGATTTATCTATTAACCTGTAAACTTTTTTTAGGACGAGTCATAAAATAAAAAGTGAATTAACTTTATGATGCATGAATATATTATTATCTATGGATAAAGACGAATTTGCTAAAAGACGAAAAAGCTACATTGATATTGGCGAAATATTTTTTTGGACAGCCGCCATAACTAATTGGCAGCGATTGTTATTGAAAGAAGATTATGAAAAGGTTATTATTAATTCATTATGGACAACCGCAGCCACGGGAACCATCATATTCTTCAAAGCATCCAAAAAATACTACTTTTTTCGTATTGTTTTATAGAAAACGACGATTGAACTTTACAATTTCAAAAATGCAAAAAGCGACCATTTCAAAAAACGGGGCAAAACCGAAAAGCCTTTTGTGTAGAACAATAAAAAATTAAAAATGAAATCAATTGTAACAATAGCCCTATTAAGTATTGTAGTAATTACTGCGCGAG
>JBQCFO010000630.1:0-3090 GCA_051959055.1 Ginsengibacter sp.
AGCAATGATCTTCGTGACAAATATATGGCCGGTGATAAAAGAACTCCGGAGGGGAACTTTAAGGTCATTATAAAAAGGAATAACAGCAAGTGGAAATATGAGCTTTTATTGGATTATCCAAACCAAAGCAGTTACCAAAAATTTGATACAAGAAAAGCAGAAGGACTCATTCCCCGAAACGCTCAAATAGGCGGTGGCATTGCCATTCACGCTACAAGGCCACAGGAAGAATGGACGGTAGATTATTATCAAAACTGGACGGATGGATGTGTTTCTCTTAAATACACCGAAGCGGCAGACTTGTACAGTTACATTCCTGTTGGCACTCCGGTTACTATTGAAAAATAGTTTGTAATTTCAGTGAAAAGCAATTCAAATTTTTGTAAATAATTTTTCTTCTAAAATAATTTTTAATGGAGCCACATAAAGATTTGGATGATAAATCCATTTTCACAATTAGCGAGCAACAGAAGGAAATGCTTATGCGAAGTGAAGAAGATATTCTGAACGGCGATTTAATAACCGATGAAGAATTGAATAAAGAAGAAGATGAATGGTTAAACTGAGAATGAATTTTTACAACACAATATTCTGCCGTCTTTCACTCTTTTCAGGGTAATCAGTATTAAAATGTAAACCCCTGCTTTCATGCCTGAATTGTGCACTTTTCACTATCAAATATCCAACAGTGATCAGGTTTCTTAATTCACAAAGTTGCGGCGAAACCGTTGCGGTCTTATAAAACTCTTCTGTTTCTGTATGAAGCAGATCAAGCCTTTTCATCGCTCTTTCAAGCCTTACATTTGTTCTTACAATGCCCACGTAATCGGTCATCAACAATTGCAATTCTTTAAGGCTTTGTGTAATAAGGATCATTTCTTTTGGAGCATTTGTTCCTTTTGCATTCCAGTCGGGAATTGCTTCATTAAATTCTACGGATTTTATTCTTTTTACCGCATCCAAATAACAACGATGCGCAAATACCATTGCTTCCAATAATGAATTGCTTGCAAGCCTGTTTGCACCATGCAAACCGGTACTGGCGCACTCTCCACAGGCATATAAATTTCTGATTGAACTTCTCCCCCATTCATCTGTCTTTATTCCACCGCAACTGTAATGTGCTGCAGGTGCAACAGGAATATATTGTTTGAAAACATCAATTCCTATAGATATACATTTCTCAAAAATATTCGGAAAATGGTGTATAAATTTTCCCGGATTCATCTTTGTGCAATCCAAAAAAACATGCTCTGTACCGTTGATTTTCATGTCGCTGTCAATCGCTCTTGCTACAATGTCACGGGGTGCCAAATCTTTTCTTTCATCATACTTTTCCATGAAAGCCTCTCCTTTTATATTTCGCAAAATCCCGCCGTCACCACGCACAGCTTCTGTGATTAAAAACGCCTGGCCACTCTTCCCGGCTTCATATAAAGCCGTTGGATGAAACTGAATAAATTCCATGTTCTCAATCCGCCCTTTTGCCCTGTAAGCCATTGCTACACCGTCTCCAGTTGCAATGGAAGGATTGGTAGTAGTACGATAAACCTGCCCATTTCCACCTGTGGCAAGCAATGTAATTTTTGAAATAATTTTTTCAATTCTATTGTTTTGAAGATTCAAAACATACACTCCGAAACATTCAATATCAGGTGTTGATTTTGTAACCAAAAAACCAAGATGATGCTGCGTGATGATATCCACCACAAAACAGTGATCAATCAACCGGATATTTGGAATTTTTGAAATTTCTTTCAGCAAAGTGTCTTCTATTTCTTTGCCCGTTACATCTTTATGGTGAAGAATTCTGAACTCGCTATGACCGCCTTCTTTTCCCAATGCATACTCACCGGAATTATCTTTATCAAAATCTGCGCCCCAGTTAATAATCTCCTTAATCCGGTCAACACCTTCCTTTACTACAATTTCGACTACTTCAGGATTACATAAACCGTCTCCGGCGATTAAAGTGTCTTCGATATGTTTTTCAAAACTGTCATTTTCAAAATCAGTAACACCGGCAACACCGCCCTGCGCGTACTTTGTATTCGTTTCTTCCGAAATTGTTTTGGTTAGAACGGTAATCGTTTTATCAGGAAATTCACGGGCGGCTTTTAATGCATAAGTCAGGCCTGCAATGCCACTGCCGATTACCAGGAAATCTGTTTTCAAATTTGAATCATTTGATATTAGAAAAAAATGTATTTCCTAATTTTTCAAAAATCAGGAGATTTTAGGAGATTGTTTAGTAAATATAAAAATACAAATCTCTGTTATTTGTTGCTTTGCTGAATCAAACATAAGCAGCAACAGCCGGTTCAACCCACACATTATTTTCTTTCAATAAACTGATCAGTTCTTCAACAGCAATTGTTTCCGGAATATTCCTTTTCACCACTTCTTTTCCTTTATATAAAGTGATCTTTCCCGGGCCGCTTCCTACAGCACCAAAATCAGCATCAGCCATTTCTCCCGGACCATTTACAATGCATCCCATAATTCCGATTTTTAATCCTTTCAAATGATGCGTTACAGCCCTGATTTTTGCAGTGGTTTCCTGCAGGTCAAATAAGGTTCTTCCGCATGAAGGACAACTGATAAATTCTGTTTTTGAAATCCGTGTCCTGGATGCCTGCAATATTCCGAATGCAACGGAATTGATAAGTTTATAATCAGGAATTTGATTTTTATCCATGTCATGATCACTCAGGCAAATCCCGTTTCCAAATCCGTCAATGAGCAAAGCGCCGGTTTCAATGGCAAAGTGGATAAGGCTTTCGTCTGTGGTTTGTTTTTCGCTGTTGCAAAAAATAATTGCCGGATTTTTAATTTCGTTGTCTGATAATTCAAGAAACATCCTGCGAATGCTTTGAACCGCATTTCTATTTTCTGTGCTTAAACATAAGACACAGGTTTGATCATTTTTTATTTTTTGAAAAAATTCGCGTTTATCAGATACCGGATAGTTTTCTGAATAACAATCAAGCATCACAAAATTGAGGGTCAATGATTTTTCTGTTGATTCATCTAAATATTGTTGCTCATTCAAAATGGAAAAACATTTTGTCTTGTCAACAGTGTTTTTCG
>JBQCFO010000631.1:0-11421 GCA_051959055.1 Ginsengibacter sp.
GACGGTATGTACAAATTCCGGACGGTCGTAAAACAGGGAAATAAAACAGAAAAATCCAATGCGGCGCTTTCCTATGGAATCGGCTATGGCAGCGGTTTTCTGATATACATTACCTTGTTTATTTATGGTGCAGCAGTAATGCGCGGGGTAATGGAAGAAAAGATGAACCGCATTGCAGAAGTAATCATCAGCTCTGTAAAACCTTTCCAGCTAATGATGGGTAAAATCCTTGGCATTGCAGCTGTTGGCATCACACAGTTACTCATTTGGCTTGTATTGATCGTCCTTTTATCGTCCGTGAGCACTGCTTTTTTTTCACCTGAAGCGTTGCACCATGCGCAGGCGATGAACACTATGGGAGCATCTGGCGATACCACAGCAGCCATGAATTTTCTCAATGCAAAAAGCACTTTTTTATCCGCCAACTGGGCATTGATCATTCCTTGCTTTTTGTTTTATTTTTTAGCAGGTTATTTATTTTATGCTGCTTTATTTGCAGCAGTGGGAAGTGTGGTAAACGAAGATCCCCAGGAAGCCCAATCATTAATGTTGCCGATAACTATGCCCATTATCCTATCATTTATCATTATGACAACAGCTGTTGGCAAGCCTGACGCTCCGATTTCTGTATGGGGAAGCATCATTCCTTTTTCTTCACCCATCGTAATGATGGGCCGCATTCCATCAGGAAATGTACCGGCATGGCAAATCATCGTGTCTATGCTTTCCCTTATCGCGGGCTTTATTTTGACAACCATGCTTGCTGCAAAAATTTACCGCACCGGAATTTTGCTTTATGGCAAAAAAGTAACCTTAAAAGAAATGGGGAAGTGGCTTTTCAGAAGATGAGAAGGTTTGAGGTTCAAGGTTGAAGGTTCAATGTTGAAGGATTCATGCAGTAAACAGAGAAATAAAGAGGATTCCTATTTCCAAATCACGCCTTTCTAAACCCAACTCTTTTAATCGCTCCACAATAATTTAATAATTAAATAATTCAACCATTCAACAAACCTGTTTATCGAGCAACGACACCACCTCCGACGCTTTTTCAAATACTGAATTCAGCTCAGTCGCATTCGAAGCAGGCGCGTACAAATTTATTTCTATTTCATCCATCAGTGATGTGAGCATCAATGAAGTATTCAGGCTTACATTGCATTTATCCAGCTCTTCTGTCAATTTTTTGCGGGATAATTCATTTGCCGGGATGTTTAATTTTGAGGATAAATATTTTTTCAAAGAAGCATCCAAAGTATGATAAAATGATTTACTGTCCTGCAGTACCAGTTTTTCATGTGCGGCAGTCAGCGGGCTTTCCGGAATCATAAATTCGTCCGCTACTTCACCAGCTTCATTTTTCAAATCATCCACTTTTATTTCTCTTTCCAAATCATCTTTATTTCTATTTTTTTTGATGATTAAAAAAATGATTAAGAAAATAATTCCAATCACAAAAACGATTCCGGCGATGAATTCTGCTTTTTTAGTAAAAGAATCTCCTGTATTATTTTGTTGGGAAGCTTTTACCAAAGGATTGGTGTGGATGCCTTTTCCTTTTTTTACTTCCACTTCCACAGGCGAGGTATGCAATATTTTATAAGTAGAAGTCTGCGGATCAAAATAAGAAAATGAAATGGAATCGATTGTATAGTTTCCGGCTTTAGAAACGGTAAAAGGGAAAGAAAAGATTTTACTTCCCTGCATCGGCACTTTAGTCTTATCCACGTTATCTTTCACTTTTGCATCATAACCATCAATCCCTTTGGGCCAGGTAATTGAAGGAGCATTTATTAATTGAATATTTCCTTTTCCTGACAGCGTCAGTTTCAAAGTGCCTGCATCATCGGTTGTGATTTTATTTTTTTCTAACGAGGCGTTGATGGTAAAATCGCCAACTGCCCCTCTGAAATCCGGCGGTTTATTTTCAGACGGTAAAGGCTTTACCGTTATGACTACCGGAGTGGATTTTAAGGTTACATTCTGATCTATTTGGGCTTCTGGCGGAAGTGCCGCCTGCCCCAGGTTATCAAACATATCGAAGAAGCCACGGCTCTGTTGTGAATTGGCATATTGAGATTTGATAAAAGTTATTTTATTATCTGCGACTACCGGATCCAGGGTAATATTGCCGGGCTGTAAAGGGTATAATTGCACTTTACGCATCGTGTAAACATTATAAAGACGCCCATTATATTTTTCAGGTACCGCATTATTATTTACATCGATATCGCTTACAGAAAAGCCATTAAAGGAAGGCGCATCAGTAACGGTGGTTTCAGAAGGTAGCCTGGTGTAAAGTTTATAAGTCGCGATCACCGGTTCGCCTACATAACAGCTTTTTTTGTCAACATCTAATTTTATGAAAATATTTTTCTTAATCTTCTCAGCAACATTTTCTCCCGGCTTTAAAATATAGTCATCAAACTGGTGAGCAGCGGGAGCAGGTGGAAAATCAAAATTCAGGTTAGGAAATGGCGATGAATTTTGATTGCTGTTATTCTGCTGAACAATAGAACCAGCAACCACTTCAATCGTTATTGGGTTGGTTTTATAGTTATTGCCATCAGCAATGGCTGTGGCAGATCCAATTGTGAATTTACCGGTTGAAATGGGCTGTAATGAAAAACCAATAGATACAGATTGGTTTATTTTTCCATCGATATTTGTAACGCTTCTTTGCTGATTGGGACCCGAGACAATATTGAAATCTTTGAAAGAAGGTGGCGTAATATTATCCACACCCGAAGCACCTTCTACCTTAAACTGAATTTGCAACAAATCATTTTTCCCGATTTTTTTATCCGGGCAAACCACGGAAAATTTTACCTGGCCAAAAGAAGCCCGGGCAAAAAGAAGTGCCGTTAGGAAAATAAAAGAAGTGAAAATTTTTTTTAAATAAGATCGTAAAAATATACTCATTTCTTCAGCAAAGATGAGTTACAAAAGTACTTGTAATTGAATTTAAAAAAAGGTTAATAGAATATGCTGCTGTTAAAAAATCTTTAAGGAAGATCGCCCAATAAAGGCCTGATAACAATATCTTCCACACAAGCCTGTGGCGAAAGTAAAGACGATGCAAAAATCATATTTGCAATGTCGTCTGCTTCCATAATCCTTTCCGGTAAAATATCAGCGCCATCCCAGGAGGAAGTATAAACAGCGCCGGGATAAACCGTGGTTACTTTAATATGGAATGGTTTCATTTCTTCTCTCAGATTTTTGCTAAAACCCATCAATGCATATTTACTGATGCTGTAAGAACCACCATTGTTATAAGCCTTCAAAGCAGCGATGGAACATATGTTGAACACGTGGCCTGATTTATTTTTCATCATTTGCGGAAGCAAAGCACGCGTGAGATGATAGGCACAAAAAAAATTAATATCCATCATTTTTTCAAGATTGCCTTCCGGCTCGTTATATACACTGCCGGGTACAAATTGCCCCGCATTATTTATGAGAACATCTATAGGAATATTTTTTGCTAAAAGCCAGTTTGCAAATTTAAAAACCTCATCTTTCTGAGAAAGATCCGCGGAAAAATATTGAACGGAATCAGGGTGTTTTTCATTGATTTCACCCGCTGTTTTTGCAAGCTCTTTTTCATTTCTTGAACAAATAAAAATGTTATTTTTTGTGGCTGCAAACTTCTCTGCCATAGCTTTTCCCATACCTTTGCTACTGCCTGTTATTACAATATTTCGCATGTCATTTCGTTTTTTTTTATAAAGGGCAAATCTAAAATCTTAACACGATAATTTTAAAAATACGACCTTGAAATACCAGCATCTTTTTTTCGACCTTGATCATACCCTGTGGGATTTTGATGCAAATGCAGAAGAATCGCTTGCAGAGCTGTATGATTTTTTCAACCTGGAATCCAAAGCGATTGGCCCTTTCAGTAAATTTTATTCAACCTACCTGAATCACAATCTGACTTTATGGAGCCGGTATGAAAAAGGATACATCACTACCGATGAATTAAAGTGGCGCAGGATGTGGCGAACGCTGCTTGATTTTCAAATAGCAGACGAAAAACTGGCAAAAGATATGAGCGAATTTTTCCTGGAGGCACTACCCACAAAAAAGAAAGTATTTGAATACACCCATGAAATTTTAGATTACCTCACTGAAAAAAAATACTCGCTTCATCTGATCACCAATGGTTTTGAAAAAACACAAAGATTAAAATTAGCCAGTTCTGAACTTACTAAATATTTTAAAAACATCATCACTTCGGAGATATCGAATTCTGTAAAACCCAAAAAAGAGATTTTTGAATATGCGGTAAATAAAGCAGCCGGAAAAATTGAAGAAAGTATCATGATTGGCGACAACCTGCAGGCAGATATTCTGGGCGCACAAAATGCGGGAATGGATTCCATTTTTGTAAATCATATAAATGCCGAATGTGACGAAAACCCTACTTATATCATCCGGCATTTGAAAGAGTTGGAAGGGATTTTATAGAGAGAAGTTTAGAATGATTTAGAGAGGTTTAGAATTGTTTCGAGAGGTTTAGACAGGTTTAGAATGTTTAGATAGTTCGCAACTTTTTTCTTTTGACTGCAGCAAAGTGACAAATAAGTGGAATTCTTATTTTCCTTTTAAAAAGTTTAAATAAAACCGGGTACCCAAACTATTTCTTAAAAATCAGGCAGAAAAATAAGATTCTAAATCTTTAAGGCTACCTGCCTTTCATTTTGAAATCTTTTATGGCCTCTCCTTTTAAGGTTCGCATAAAAGAAATCAATATCTTCATTTCCTGAAAATACAACATTCAACTAATATTTTTAAAAGATTCCATTTGAAAAATATTCGTCCTCTTCAACTATTGAAAGCCTTTGTTGGCTTTGCTTTCAGCAATATTCTGTTTTTTTCCTGCAAAATAAAATCTTCAACAGATTATTCAGGCTGGAAGGTTTATGGAGGAAACAAAGAAGCCAATCATTATTCTTCTTTAACAGAAATTGACACGAACAATGTAGCCCGATTGAAAGTAGCGTGGACGTATCACACCGGTGATGCAGACAGCATGACGCAAATCCAGGTGAATCCTATTATTATTGACTCTACACTTTTTGGCGTATCGCCCAAACTAAAACTTTTTGCACTTGATGCCGGTACAGGAAAAGAAAAATGGGTTTTTAATCCAATGAACGATTCAGACGTAAAAGGCGCCGGATATTTTGGAATGAATGTTTGTCGTGGAGTTACCTTTTATGGTGATAAAAATGACGAGCGTATTTTTTATTCTGCTAATTCTCAATTGTATTGCATTAATGCCAAAACCGGAACTCCTGTAACATCATTCGGCCAAAATGGGAAAGTTGATTTGCACAATGATTTGGGAAGAGATGTTTCGAAATTGTATGTAGCGATGACTTCCCCGGGAATTATTTACAAAGACCTGATCATTGTAGGTTGCCGTGTATCAGAAGAAGCCGATGCAGCGCCTGGTTTTATCAGGGCTTATGATGTTCATTCAGGAAAGCTTCGATGGATATTTCATACGATCCCTCAACCCGGCGAATTTGGTTATGATTCATGGGATGACAAAGACGCGTGGAAACATATTGGTGGCGTAAATGCATGGTCAGGATTTAGTTTGGACGAAAAAAACGGAATTCTTTTTGCCCCACTTGGCTCTGCTTCTTACGATTTCTATGGAGGAAAAAGAACCGGAAACAATCTCTTTGCCAATTGTGTTCTTGCGCTTGACGCGGCAACAGGAAAAAGGATCTGGCATTTTCAAACGGTGCATCATGATGTGTGGGACAGAGATTTGCCGACAGCGCCTGTATTAGTTTCTATTAAAAAAGATGGAAACACTATTGATGCGGTCGTCCAGGTTACCAAGTCGGGATTTATTTTTTTATTCAACAGGAAAACCGGTGAATCGATATACCAGGTTAATGAAACGCCAGTGCCCACTCAGAGTGAACTAATCGGTGAGAAACTATTTCCTACCCAACCGATTCCTTCATTTCCAAAACCATTTGTAAGACAAATATTAACTGATAAAGATTTGAATGATCTGGTTTCAGATTCTTCTTACGCAGACCTCAAAAAACGTCTTGCTTATTATCATACCGGTAATATGTTCAATCCGCCATCCAAAGAAGGAACAGTGATCTTTCCCGGCTTTGATGGAGGAGCCGAATGGGGCGGCCCGGCTTATGATCCTTCAACCAGTATATTATATGTAAATGCAAGCGAGATGCCTTGGATACTCACCATGGTAAACGTAAAAAATAAAGCGAAAAAAACGGAAACAAACCTGCAGGCCGGAACGCGCATTTATAACACCAATTGCATGAATTGCCACGGCCCTCAGAGAGAAGGAAGTGCCAACTATCCTGTGCTCATTGGGATCAACAAAAAATACAATCTGCAACAATTTGAACAGATCGTTTCTTCAGGAAGAAGAATGATGCCAGCTTTCAAACAATTGCAGAAAGAAGAAATGAATGCGCTGGCGTCTTTTATCCTCGACCTTAAAAAAGAGCAACAGCAAAAGTTTGTGGCACCACAAAAAGCGAAAGACAGCTGGAACGATCTTCCTTATTCTTCCACAGGCTACAATAAATTTTTAACCCGTGAAGGTTATCCTGCTGTGAAGCCGCCGTGGGGAACTTTAAGTGCGATCGATTTGAACACCGGAAACGTTTTGTGGAAAGATACTTTAGGCGATTATGCTGAATTAAAAGCAAAAGGTATTCACACCGGTACAGAAAATTATGGCGGCCCTGTTGTTACTGCCGGAGGACTTGTATTTATAGCTGCCACCAGCGATGCAAAGATCCGAGCCTTCAATAAAAATACCGGGAAACTTTTATGGGAAGCCGATTTGCCGGCGCCTGGCTTTGCAACTCCATCTGCATATGAAGCGGGTGGAAAACAATTTTTGGTAATTGCGTGCGGAGGAGGAAAGCTGGGAAAAAGGACTGGGGATGCTTATGTGGCTTTTGCCTTACCCAATAAATAAAATATCCAAACTCATCTTTAAGCACAAATAACAGCCAGAACGGCGTGAAAGCAGATTTATAGATATTGCTATAAAATGAATAATTTTATTGAATCAGAAATCTCCTTAAAACATTTCAACCATGAACCAAATTAAAAAAGAAGACATCAAGCAGGAAGTGTTTGACCTGTATGATGATTATGCCCACAACCGGGTTAACAGGCGTGAGTTCATGCAAAAGTTATCCTTATACGCCGTCGGTGGCCTTACAGTACCTTCTCTTATGAGTTCTCTGATGCCGGATTATAAGAACACTTTACTGGTAAAGAACGATGATCCGCGCATCACTTCTGAATATATTTATTATGATTCTCCAAATGGCGGCGGCAGAATCAAAGCGTTGTTGTCAAAACCTGCTGACTTGCAAAAGAAGTTAGGCGGCATTGTGGTAGCTCATGAAAACCGCGGACTGAATCCGTACATTGAAGATGTCGCAAAAAGAGCCGCGATAGCAGGTTTTATCACCATTGCTCCAGATGCGCTTACGCCCCTCGGAGGCTATCCAGGAGATGATGATAAAGGCCGTGAAATGCAAAGCAAGCTCGACAAAAATAAAATGCTGCAATATTTTATCTCTGCATTTTACTATCTGAAAAACAATAAAGATTGTAATGGCAAAGTGGGCGTAGTGGGCTTTTGCTTTGGCGGATGGATTACAAATATGATGGCGGTTGATCTTCCTGATTTGGCAGGAGCGGTTCCATTTTATGGAAGTCAGCCTTCAGCAGAAGACGTACCAAAAATACAGGCGCCGCTACTCCTCCAATATGCAGGACTTGATACGCGAATTACCGAGGGCTGGCCTGCCTATGAAGCAGCTTTAAAAGCCAATCACAAACAATACACTGTCTATATTTACCCAAATGTGAATCATGGCTTTCATAACAATACTACGCTTCGCTATGATAAAGCAGCTGCAGAACTTGCCTGGCAGCGGACGATTGATTTTTTTAAAGAGAAATTGCAATAATGAATAATGGATCGGAAGTATAAGCGGTCCTAACCATTTAATCGCATCGAACGATATAATCCCTGGAAACTTGAATTGTGCAAAACTTTACGAGTGAGTTAAGGTGCACCTTTGATAAAATCGACTCTTAAGATCCTATGCTCAACACAAGAAAAGGCTTAAAGTCAAACGGAATAAAAGTAGAGAAAATAGCTCTAAGCTAATTTCATTATTCAAACAAAAAACAATTGTTTCATTACAGGCAACATCAAAAAAAGTGACATGAAACTATTTGCCGGAAGGTTTTAATAAACATGGTAAGATGTGTGGAAAGATCAGAGGCAGCAGATGAGCGCTTTCAACTTTCAGCAAAAGAACAAATAGTTCTTATTCTTATTCTCAACTGTCAATACCCCACAGTAAAATCCTTATTCCTTATTAGTTTCACTTTATTCCTCTATATTTGACACTTCATTATCAAACAACTAATCTTCATGGAGCCTTTCCTGAACGCTGCTGTTATCTGGATTATCATAGGATTCCTCTTATTCCTTTTGGAGTTCGTGCTGCCGGGACTGATACTTTTCTTTTTTGCGGTGGGAGCATGGATCGTAGCGATTCTTAGTCTTTTCATAGACCTGAGCATTAATCAACAATTAATTATTTTTTTGATCAGCTCTGTTGTAACTATTCTTCTGTTAAGAAAATGGCTGTCAAAAATATTATGGAAAAGAAAACAGTCGACAGAACTTCTTGAAGACGAATTTTTGGGTAAAACCGCTAAAGCCGTAACGGCTATTATTCCCGGAGAAAATGGTAAAGTGGATTTCAAAGGAACCACCTGG
This sequence comes from Ginsengibacter sp., assembly GCA_051959055.1. Taxonomy (GTDB): domain Bacteria; phylum Bacteroidota; class Bacteroidia; order Chitinophagales; family Chitinophagaceae; genus Ginsengibacter. Next base: position 8,822 of record JBQCFO010000631.1, read on the forward strand.
CAGGCCGCCTCCGAAGATATAATCGAAAAAGGTGAAAATGTAATTATTATAGGAAACGAAAGTATTTTATTACTTGTAAAATCAACTAAACACTTATGACAGCATCCACTATCATCCTGGTATTTATAATTCTTTTTTTATTGGTAGCCTTTTTATCCACTTTCAAAGTAGTGCCACAAAGATCCGTTTACATCATCGAAAGATTGGGAAAATTTAATCGGGCACTTGAAGCTGGTTTTCATATTTTAATACCTTTTATTGATAAAGTAGCATACAAGCAAAACCTGAAAGAACAAGCCCTGGATGTGGCTTCTCAAATTTGTATCACCAAAGATAATATCGCTGTTGAAGTGGACGGGGTACTGTACCTCCAGGTAATCGACCCGCAAAAAGCTTCTTATGGAATTGATAATTACAAATTCGCTGTAATTCAGATTTCACAAACCACTATGCGAAGCGTAATAGGCAAAATGGAACTGGATAAAACTTTTGAAGAGCGTGAAACGGTAAATGCAACGATTGTAGAAGCTGTGGACCGGGCAAGCGGTCCCTGGGGAATTAAAGTGTCGCGATATGAAGTAAAAAATATATCACCCCCGCAAAGTATCAAAGACGCGATGGAAAAACAGATGCGTGCAGAGCGGGAGAAAAGAGCGTTGATTGCAGAATCAGAAGGCGACAAACAAGCGAAGATAAACCGTGCTGAAGGTGAGAAACAACAAACCATCGCACTATCGGAAGGTGAAAAACAAAGAAGAATCAATGAAGCCAGCGGAAAAGCTTCGGAAATAGAAATGGTGGCGGTGGCAACTGCAAAAGGTATTCGGGAAATAGCTCAATCCATCAATGAAGAAGGTGGCCTCAGCGCTGTAAACCTGCGCATTGCAGAGCAATATCTTACAGAATTTGGCAAACTTGCCCAAACCAATAATACGATGATCGTGCCTGCTGATCTTTCTGATATTGCAGGAGTGATATCAAGTGTTACTTCTGTTGTAAGTAAAACCAAAACCGAATTAATGTCTTCAAAGAAATAAGGATTTCCGGGGGAAGGAGTTAGCAGTAAAGGAAGAAATAATAGGAATTCCTGATTTCCGGATGCAGAATTATTCCTTTCTTTTAAAAAAAACTATCATCCTTAAAACGACCCAACGAACTATACCAGCAAAAAATTATTGCAATTGCATTACCTCACTTTTCAGCAAAACAAAAACATGATCGGAAGCCACCGGTTTTATTTTTGCTAACCCGGTGAAAGCGCTGAAAGCAGGCAGGACTGCATATTTTTTACTAAAATAAAAACAGGGAAGCATCAAGGATTGATTGGCGGCGCCATTCATCTTTATCCCCGGATGGATATGCCCGGAAAAAGTGAAATGTTTATTTTTTTCACAGGAGGAATCAATATCGTGAGTAAAGCAAAAATCTTTGATCAATAATTTATTTTCAACTACCTCAATATTCGCTTCTTTATAAAATTTTTTTGATAGAATATCATGATTTCCCCGGATAAGTTTAAACTGAAGGTTCGCAAAATCATTTCGCCATTTTAGAAAAAAATCCATTTCCTTATTGGCGGTACTGTGAAACATATCGCCTGCAATCAACAAAACTGCGGGTTTGAAAAACTGGATTTGCATAAATAGTTTTTGCAGATCTTCTTTAAAAATATTTTGAGGAATGCCAATTCCCGATTTTCGGAAATGGCCTGATTTTCCAAAATGCAGATCAGATAAAATCAATGCACTTTCTTCTTCCCAAAAAATACAGCGTGCAGGCGAAAGCCACAGCGTTTGATGATGAAATATAAACCGGAGAGGGTTGAACAATGATACAAAATTTACTGAGGGTCAAAAGTATAAAATGACGGGGATTAATTACAAGCTTGCCAATTGCAACTGCATTTTCTTTACCCGGTCTTCTAATTTTTCCGAAGAAAGATCCTCCCGCATGCTATCCACTTTTATCGGAAAACAAAAGGGAGTCAGCCTGCGGGGAAAAGTAAGTATGATTTTACTTTTCTGAATTCGTTCCAGCATATCTCTTAATCGCTGCTCTTCCATTTGCTGTTCCAATACTTCATTATAAGCTTGCCGCAATAATAAATTCCGGGGTTCATACTCCACAAAAACATTGAACAACAGCGAAGCAGACGATTGCAAATGCCTTGCTTTTTTTTGCTCTCCCGGAAATCCCTGGAATATCAATCCGCCGATAACGGCAATATCGCGAAATTTTCTCTTCGCCATTTCCACGCTGTTCAAACTTCTTTGGATATCCTCTAACAGATTCTCAGGCGAAAAAAGTTCATAAGCGTTGCTATCATCTACCGGAATCGGCTGATCACTCAATAATTCAAATCCATAATCATTCATCGCAAATGAAAACGTGATGGGTGTAATGCGGCTGATTCGATAAGCAAGAATGGCTGCCATGGCTTCATGCACCAATCTTCCCTCAAATGGAAATACAAAAAGATGAAAGCCATCTTTCGTTTCGATCTGTTCAATTAATAATTCATTTTTTTTGGGAATGTGAGAGAGATATTCCTGTAATTCAAAAAGAGGTTTTAAAATTTCCAACTCTTCGTCATTCTTCAT
>JBQCFO010000632.1:0-10715 GCA_051959055.1 Ginsengibacter sp.
CTGCAACAAAAATATTTGGAGGGATTTGAGAAATTGCATCTACATCCCAAAACTGCCTGCTCATCAAACGGAGCATCCTTTCACTAATTTGTTTATCAATAATTTTATTTTCAACAATATCGCGCATCAAAGTCGCCATTTCTTTGGGAGTAGTTTGCCCCCAGCCATATTGTTGCCAGTTACCTTTTCTTCCTTCAGTACGACTGTTCACTCGTGTATATTTCATACCAAGCGTGTCCAGGTATTTATTAATCTGTACTCCCCCGCCGGCAAGGCCTTGAAGCCAGAGGCTTGCACCATTATCACTCATGCTCATCATCAGCATTAGTAAAGTATTTAACGATATTCTTTGGCTGTCTTTGAAAGAAGCAAGGATTTCCTGACCTTCAGAATAGCGAACAGAATCTGTAAAAAGCATATCCTGGTGATAGCTTAAATCACCGGTATGTATTTTATGCATCACACCAATCAGTATCGGAACTTTTACCATACTTGCAGTCGGGAAAATGCTGTCTGCATTTACTCCTGCAACTTTATTTTTGGAAATATCATATACATAAACTCCCACATTGCCGTTAAATCCTTGCACCAGCTTTGCAATTTCATTTTCCAAATGCCCGTCTGTTTTTTGTGCAAAAATGGATAATGACAAAAACAGAAAAATAAAAGTCAATAATTTTTTCATTCTTAATTTTTTGAGGTTGAAAGTAGGAAATCATTTTAGGTAAGCAGTCAGAAATATTTTGTGAGCAAATATCCTTCATGAAATCCTGAAAAACGAAGGACGATTAGGAAATAAATAATTTCTACGTGTGCAACCAATCTTTCAGCAAACCAATAAATAAACTGGATTTGTATTTCTTTCCACAAAAAAAAATAACCCGGAGAAGATCCGGGTACTTTTTTTTCATTGATATAGGAGGAGGAGGTCAAATAATATTTTAGAGATGCCTTAGCTGAATAAGCCACCTTTCTTCAACTCCCGGGTTTTTTCACCAATTAAAAATCCATTTTGATAAATCTGGATTTTATAACTTCCCTGTTGAAAATGACTGGCTGGTGCAAAAGCGAATTCTACATTTTTTGTTTTCGCAGTTTCCAAATCTACCGGCAATTTTGCAGTGAAAGTTTTGTTTCCATCTTCACGTGTAACAAACGTATTTCCTGAAGAATCACCGGTAGTGATGGGTTTACCATCAGGGCCAATTACCACTACATACAAATCAGTAGTACCAGGCTGAATGATGCGATTATTTACATCGAAACTTACCAATAATTTATCCACTCTTTTCGCAGTTGTTTTTACAACCTCTTTTCCATTATGTTTTACTTTTACCGGGGTAATCGTAATGTTATCTGCATTTAGAGTTGAGGCTACATCTACTTTTTTCTCCAAAACTGTTTTCACAACATTGGTAGAATCAAGAGTATGAGAAATGGCTTGCTTTTCATTGGTCAAAACAACTACATTTTGCTTCAGGCTATCGTTTTCCTGTGTAAGCATGGCAATTTGTGATTCCAAATCGTTTATTTTTCCGTTCAATTGGGCGATTAAATTACGGGCTTTTGAAAGTTCAGATGCAGTAGCATTTTTCTTATTTAAAATGCTGCGGATTTCTGTTTTCATTTTTGCAATCTCGGCATTGCTTGCTGTCAGTTTTCCATTCAATTCTGTGTTTGCAGTTTGCATAGAATCAAGTCTTGCAAGGGATGCATCGAAACTGGTTTGTATGTTGCTTTTTTCAGTAGTTACCTGTGCAACCTGGGCTTGCTGCGCCTGAATATTTTCAGCAGATTTGCTGTGATCATAAATAAAAAATCCGGCAAGAATCACTAATCCTGCAATTAATAATCCGATAAATAAATTTTTTGAATCACGCGGCTTTCTGACTGTATCAGACTGATCGGTATATTCGTTCATGTTTGTTTTTTTTGTTTTAAAATAATGAATTTCAGAAGAGAGTTTGTAATGAATAAAATGCTTTATTTTTTCAATACATCCCACTAAAGTCTAAAATCATGCCATTCTTGTTTTTTTATTTTAAAAAAAATAAATCAGCAAAATAATTAGTTCGTTTTAAGTTGATTTTAAATGAGAACTGGAAAGCAAAAACGGATTTGTTAAATATTATAAAACAAAATTCTTACTGGAAAATTTATGAAATAGCAGGAAGAAAAAATTATCTAATCCATCACTTCGAATTTGCAACTCTTCTTTATTTCCGTTACTTTTAGCTGAACCAAAAAACTAAAATCATGTCAACCAAACCACATGTACCAAGCAAAATCACTGCAGCAATAGCCATCATTTTTTTACTGCCATCTTTGATTTTTTTTATGATGTGGTCTTCATTAGGGCTGCGTTTCAGTGATATGAGCCTCAGTGACAAGACGGACACTTTCCTCGGATATTTTCCAGGCTTTTTAAGAAACATGAATACCATTCATGCCATTTCTATCGTTTGTTGCCTTATTGCTATTATTCTTGCGTCAAGAAGTTTTAAAAAGCATTTGCTATCTATCAGACTGCTGATGTTGCTTACCGTTTTGCTTGCGATTTTTATTATCTTTTTCGATATCTTCCAGATGATTTAGAATCTGGGTTATTTGTTGTTTTACTGATCAGAATTATTGTACATAATCAAATTGAATGGTACCTAATAATTGTTTTTCTTTTGAAAAACATTTTTGTATTTCAGGAAGCTTTTTATCATCATAAGCATATTTCCAGATAAAATAATTGCGGCCGGTTTCATCTACAGAAATCATTTGTTTTGGTTGATCACTATTGCTGTATTCAAACATATAATCAGGCAATAATCTTTTTGCGATTACATTAAAATGGACGACGTCTGTGAGGCGGTTGTGATCATCATAATAATAATAATATTTTTTATCGATGGTATTTCCTGCGGGGTCTTCTTCTATAATATTTCCTTTATCATCGGCAATAAAAGTGATGGTAGCAATTAATGTATTGTTTTTTTTGCGAAGCATTTTTACAGGCCTTCCGTTTTCATAAAAATACTGATGAGTTTCGGTAATTCCGGAACTATCACCGTCTGCGATTGTATTCGTGCTGATCAAAGAAATGTTTCCATTTTGGTCGTATTGAAATTCAACGGTATTGTTGGTTGTTGGCGTAGTGGTCGTAGTCTTTATTACCTCACCTTTATTGTTGTAATCAGTTACAAGCAAGGATTGTCCGGTGATATTTGATTTGGACAGCATCTGCGATTGTGTAAAAGTCTTATTGATTTTTTTTTCACAAAAAAAGCCATCGCTTGGCTGATCATTTTCATCAAAGCTTGTTATCTTAATCAGTTTTATATTTCCATTCTTTAAAATAGAAAATTCTTTGTTTTGCTGAAGAGTACTCAGAATATCCTTGTAATAATATTGAGCATGAACAAAAGAAAAATTAAAATAAACAGCAATAAAAAAAACTACACAACGAAAGATATGTTTATTCATTTTTTAAAAAATAGATGCTTTTGGATTTTAAAGTTTTGAAACGGATGTAAAATAATTCATTAATTCTTATTGCAATTTTTGTTTATTATTTTTAACCGGAAATTATAAAACCAAATTTTTAATTCATGTCGCATTTACCCCTGCGCAAAGAAAACAACTGCCTTAATTGCGGCGCAACTGTAACCGGAAGGTATTGCTCTGAATGCGGGCAGGAAAATACAGAACCGAGAGAATCCGCCTGGCATTTGATTTCACATTTTTTTAATGACGTTACACATTTTGATGGCAAGTTTTTTTCTACTTTAAAACTATTGCTTTTCCGTCCCGGCTTTTTATCAAAAGAATATATGAAAGGAAGAAGAGCCAGCTATCTGAATCCAATCCGAATGTATTTATTCACTTCATTTATTTTTTTCTTCATATTTTTTTCTGTGTTTCACTTTCAACAAAAAGATTTTAAAGATGTACATTTTACATTAAACGGAAAAACTTTTGCGCAAATTGATTCATTGCCATCACAACAATTTACTGATTTCACCAAAGAAATAAATCAGGGTGTAGCGATGAGCCGCAAGGAATTTAATGCTTATAAAGACAGCATAAACAGAGAACCAGCATTATATATTTTCGGGCAAAAACAACATTACAAAAACAAACACGAATATGATTCTCTTGTAGCAGGAGGAACCATTCACAGCAATTGGCTCAAAAGGCAAATTATTTATAAGGGAATTGAGCTTAATGAAAAATATAAAAATCAGAAGGGAAAATTTTTGAGCGATTTTATTGAAAGTATCATTCACCACTTTCCGCAAATACTTTTCATTTCCCTTCCATTTGTTGCGTTACTGTTACAGTTGCTATACATCAGGCAAAAACAGTTTTATTACGTAAGCCATGCAATTTTTACAATTCATTTGTACATTTTTGTTTTTATTGCAATGCTCTTTGAAATTGGAATTCAGCAATCAGAAAAGCTGCATGGATTTAGCTGGCTTTATATTATCAGCAATTTACTCACACTGGTTATTTTATTTTATGTGTATAAAGCCATGCGCAATTTTTACGAACAAAGAAGATTGAGGACGATTATGAAATATATCTTGTTTTTATTTTCTTTTTTTATTTTGATTGTTTTTCTCTTTACCATTTTTGCTTTTGTCTCCATTTTTCAAATCTAAATTTTATCCAATGAATCAATCCGCTGACTTCAGCCGCCTCATAAATATCCTCGATGAACTTCGTGAAAAATGTCCTTGGGATAAAAAGCAAAACATTCACACTTTGCGGCAGCAAACTATCGAAGAAACCTACGAACTTGCAGATGCAATTACCGAAAAAAACTGGGATGAAATAAAAGAAGAATTGGGCGATTTATTATTGCATATTCTTTTTTATGCTAAGATTGGCAATGAACAAAATAAATTTACCTTACAGGAAGTAATAGATGGGATCTGCGATAAATTAATAAAAAGACATCCTCATATTTATGGAAATGTAAAAGTCAGGAATGATGAAGATGTTAAGAAAAACTGGGAACAGATAAAACTGGCTGAAGGAAAAAAGTCAGTATTGAGTGGTGTTCCCAAATCTCTGCCTGCAATGGTAAAAGCAATGCGTATCCAGGAAAAAGCGAAACAGGTTGGTTTTGAATGGGCTAATAAAGAACAGGTTTGGGAAAAAGTAGAGGAAGAAAAAACAGAGCTGTTAGAAGCGGTTGAATCACGCAACAATGAGCATATTGAGGAGGAAGCGGGCGACCTGTTTTTTTCTGTAATTAATTATGTAAGGTTTTTAAAAGTAGATGCCGAAAATGCACTTGAGCTAACGAATAAAAAGTTTATAAAACGTTTTACATTAATGGAAGAAAAGGTTCAGAAAAAAGGCATGAATTTAAGCGATATGACGCTTGCTGAAATGGACGAGGTATGGAATGAAATCAAAAAACAAAACATTAAAATTGAATCTGATAACGAACGATAGTTTTCTTAAAAGAAATTCTTTTTTGCTGATAGCCGCCGCATGGTTATTAACTTTTGCTTTTATAATCAATAATTACTGGAGCGGCACATCTACATCTAATGCCGCACAAAAAGTAATACAAAAAGACATTAATAAAAATCAAAAAAAAATTAATGAATTCTGCTCAGATAGCGCTTTAGTAAAAAAGATAGCCTTAGGAAAATATAGTGAAGATCAATTGAACGAAGAGGTTGATAAAAGTTATTTTATTTTTTTTTATAAAATTACTGAAGCCAACAGATATATTCCGGTATTCTGGAACACTCAGGTGATTGAACCGGATTCTGCAGTTCTCAATTCTGACGATGGAACTACTTTTCAAAAACTACTGAATGGCTGGTACGTTATTGAAAAAAGAAATTTTCAAAGCTCTTCCGGTTCGATTTACAAAATGATATTTATGATTCCAGTAAAATGGAATTATTATATTGAAAATAAATACCTGCACAATTCATTTGTAGCGGAAAAAAATATCGAGAAAACGTATGACATTAGCATTTCACCTACCCGGCATGAAATAAAAGATGAACACGGCAAACCGCTATTCTATCTCCAACAGTTAAGTAATCCTCTCGGCCACTATAATATTTTAGCCATATTGTTGAAAATACTTGCCTCTGTTTTTATTCTTTTCTTCCTGCATAAATTAGCCAATTATTATGTGCATAAAAAGGGATTCAGAGTTGGCTTTGTGGTTCTGATTATTCCATTAATTACATTGAGGATCATCAGTTACCTGTTTCCCATTCCTCTTAATTTTAAAGATTTTGAATTATTCAGTCCTTCGGTTTATGGGTCTAATTATATTTTGAGATCGCTTGGCGATCTTTTGATCAATTCATTATTGTTTATCTGGGTCGTTCTGTTTATCTGGTTGCATTTTAGGTTTGATTTTTCAAAGATCAGGTTCAAAAACAATTTTTATAGATATGCAGCCATTACGTTTATCTGTCTGGTAATGATCGTGTTTACACTCACCGGAAGCTATACAGTGCAAACGTTGGTAGCGGATTCACAAATATCCTTTGATGTTATCAATTTTTTTACACTCAACATTTACAGTGTAATTGGCTTTATCGTATTGAGTTGTGTGGCTACCGGATACTTTTTTCTGATTCAAATATTATTAGAGCCGCTGGCTGTTTTTGCGGGCAACCGAAAATATTTAGTGTATTTGATAACAGCAGTTGCAGGCCTTATTATTTTAACCTTCAGATTGCATTCTCCTCATGTAAGCTTTGACCTGGCCGTTTTGTTATGGCTTTTGCTTTTTATATTTCTGCTGAATTTCAGGGTTCTTTTACTGCAGGCATATAATCTCGTTTCATCAAAATTTATTTTTTGGGTTTTCTTTTTTTCAGTTTCTATTACATCCATTATTGTTTTTCAAAACCGGACAAAAGAACTGGAAGAAAGAAAGCATTTCGCTGAAAACCTTGCGAATAAAGCAGATCCATCGGGGCCGGTAATCGTAAATATTATTTTAAAGGATTTCCGTAATGATTATCTCTCCAATATTTTTGAAAGATTTAAAAATCCGGTTGAGAATAAGTTTTTAAAAGACAGCCTCATTAATGAAAATTTTTCCGGTTACCTGAATAAATACGATACAAAAATTTATACCTACAATGCAGCAGAGATGCCGTTGTATAATGAGGATTCTACTACCTACAATTCACTGAATGCAATCATACAAACGCAGGGAAAGCCAACAGACATTCCCGATTTGTATTACTACGATATTTCTTACGACCGTTTTAACTACATCAGTAAAAAAGAAATTACCGATACCGGCGGTTTGCGGCAGGGATATATCTTTATTATTTCAAAACCCAAAAGATATAAAAGTGATGCACTGTATCCAGAACTTTTTTCCAAGGGAAATAATAATTCTATAGAAAGCTCACCTGTTTACGCGTTTGCCGTTTATAACAATAACCAGCTTAGCAGCAGCTACAATGATTATCCTTTCACAACCGATATTGACAACAATAATTTTACTTACAATGAATTCCGTACCGTTCAGAAAAACGGGTATGAAGAATTATGGTATAAAGCAAATGCAGATAAGGTAATTGTGATAGCACGGCAGGACCGTTTCTTTGTTGAATCAGTTACTTTATTCGCATATTTATTTTGTTCCTTTCTGTTAATAGCCATCTTTTTTAATCTTGCAAATCATTTCCTTACAGAAAGAAAAATAAAATCAAACCTCCGTTCTTTGCTTCAGTTAAATATCCGCAACCAGGTACATGGAACCATCATACTGGTCAGTGTTTTTTCTTTTATAGTAATCGGAGTTACCACGATTCTTTTCTTCATAAGCCGTTATCACAGTAATAACCGGGAAAAACTAAGCCGTACGATTCACGTAATGGAAAATGAACTGAGAGGCGCAATTGATACTATTCCGGTAAATGATTACAAGCCGCTTAGTTTTGAAAATTTATCTCATGATAAATTAGAGGAAGTAATAAACCGTGTCTCAAATATTCATGCGGCTGATATCAATCTATACGACCTCGACGGCAATCTGAAAGTATCTTCCGTTCCGCTTCCTTACAATAAAGGCATCGTAAGCGAAAAGATGGATCCTGTTGCGTTTTATCATTTAAGCAAAGTAAAAGATGTTCAATTCTTTCAGGAACAAAAAATTGGAAGCCTTACCTATTTAAGTAATTATTTACCCGTTCGCGATGAGGCTGGAAGGGAATATGCTTACCTGAATATTCCTTATTTTGAATCACAAAATAAACTTCAGGATGAAATTTCAAACTTCCTTGTTACAATCATTAACCTGAATGCATTTATTTTTTTAGTCGCCGGTATTATTGCCTTATTTATCACCAATCGCATCACCCGATCATTTTCTTTAATTAGTGATAAGATGAAAAAAATTAACCTGGAAACAGGTAATGAAGAAATAACATGGCACAGGAAAGATGAAATTGGAGAACTGGTACTAGAGTATAATAAGATGGTAAAAAAACTGGACGTGAGTGCGCAGATGCTTGCCAGGAGCGAGAGAGAAGGCGCATGGCGTGAAATGGCCAGGCAGGTTGCTCATGAGATAAAAAATCCGCTTACTCCAATGAAGCTGAACCTGCAGTATTTGCAAATGGCAATTGATAAAAACTCAGCGGATGTAAAAAATATTTCATTATATGTCTCCGGGATTTTATTGGAACAAATAGAACATCTGTCACAAATCGCGGGCGATTTTGCTCAATTTGCAAAAATTGGAAATACCAAAAAACAGCTTTTCGATATTAATCAGATGCTTGAAAACTGCATTACGCTTTACTCCACTAATGAAGAAGTAAATATCGAAGAATACCTTTATCCTGATAAAATATTAATTGAGGCAGATAAAACACAAATTAATCGTTTATTTACCAATCTTCTTCAGAATGCGGTACAATCTGTTCCGGATTACAGGAATGTCATGATTGAAGTGAAGAGCGAATTGCTTGACGATAAAGTCCTCATCTCCATTACGGATAACGGAAATGGAATTGAGACCGAAATGATCAATAAAATCTTTACGCCGAACTTTACAACCAAAACCTCCGGAACCGGCCTTGGGCTTGCCATGTGTAAAGGAATTGTTGAAACGCTAAACGGTAAAATATGGTTTGAAACAAAAGAAGGAGAATGGACTTGTTTCTTCGTCGAACTTCCTGTTTATGTTCCTGTATCTTCTGAATAAAATTTAAAATTACCAATCTAACGGTGACGTACACACAAAATAAAATGTATCAATAAGAGTAATTAAGATTCAGGCCGTTTCATTTTACACACTTACTAACGATGATTACCAACGAAAATAATTTGTCCAGTAAACAAAGAAATAACAATGATTGTTATTTTACCATTTACGATTAGCGGTTACATATTTTTCAAACTCTTTTAAACTAAAGCTGCTTAAATTATTTTTTACAGTTACCATTCCTTTTTGCGCTACAAGCACTCCATACCTGGTATTTTCAAATTCAGGAATCGAATGCGCATCAGGGTCGATTGAAAGCAAAACATTTCTTGATAGTGCATATTCAATCCATTGCCATCTCATGTCGAGCCTGCGTGGATGCGCATTAATTTCAATCACAACTTTGTTGGCAGCGCAGGCATCAATTATTTTTTTATAATCCACCGAATATCCTTTCCTGCTGAGAAGCAGCCTTCCTGTCATGTGCCCAAGAATTGTTGAATACGGGTTTTCAATCGCTTTTAATAACCGCATCATAGCTTTTTCTTCATTCATTTTTAAATTTGAATGTACAGAAGCAATTACCAAATCGAAAGTAGAAAGAACGGAATCGCTGTAATCCAGATTACCGTCGCTGAGAATGTCACTTTCAATACTTTTAAATATTTTAAATGGAAATAGTTTTTCATTTAGTTCATCTATTAATTGATGCTGCGCTTTTATTTGTTCTTCGTTCAAACCCTGTGCATAATTTGCCGCTTTGCTGTGATCGCTTATCACCAAATATTCTTTTCCGCTTTTGATGCATGCTAAAGCCAATTGTTCAATTGTATTAATTCCGTCGCTCCAGTTACTGTGGGAATGAATAATCCCTTTTATATCATCCGGCTGTATTACTTCGGGAATTTTATTGGCAGCAGCGATAGAAATAATGGATTTATCTTCCCTTAAAAATGCAGGAATATATTGAATTCCGGCTTCTTGAAAAATATCTCTATCCTTAGCCGCTTTTTCGAAATTAATGCCCGGGAAATCATTTTTAAATGCAGAAACAAAATTGTCAGAACCCGTTGTTTCAAAAACTTTTTTCAAAAAATGAATTTCATCTGTTGAATACAATTTCACTTTAACTCCTTCATTGTATTTATACAAAATGTAATCATCTTCGTTTTCTAAAAAAGCAAACTCATTTAAGGGTGCTAATTTTTCCAGAATTATTTTTTTAGAGAAAGGTATCACATATTCAAGGGTGTCAATTGTTTCGCTCTGCCTTGCAGCATCTCCGGTTAATTTTATTTTTTCTGAGGAAAATATCTTTTCCAAAAACTTTTCAAGATCCGTAGCAAGTTGTTCTACCTGGGCAAATAAAAAACTTCCTTGCTGACGCAAATAAAAATCTATGGATTCGATAACATTATCCTGAGTTTTTTTTCCAAATCCTTTATAAAGAAGCAAACGGTTTTCATTGCATGCATATAAAAGTTCACCGATATTTTCAATGCCCATTTCC